>NZ_DAISLS010000003.1:0-277248 GCF_036820405.1 Oryzomicrobium sp. | reverse complement strand
AAGGCCGGTTCGACGAAACGGCGCTCAAGGCGCTGAACGTGGCGAGCCACCCGCGACCGATGAACGACCTATCGACGCCGGAGCGCGAAGCCCTGACCGGGTGGGGCGAAAACGCCCTGATGGTCAGCAACATCCCGGTGCGCGGCGGCACCATCACGGTCAGCGGCAAGGGCATCAAGCCGGGTCAGCGCGTATCCGCCCTGGGCCTGCCGGTTCCCCTGGATGGCGAAGGCCGCTTCGTGCTGCGCCAGATTCTGCCGGCCGGCCCCCACAGCGTCGAAGTGAACGTCACCGACGCCGAGGGCAAGTCGGCCCTGTTCCGGCGCAACCTGTCGATTCCCGACAACGACTGGTTCTACATTGCGGTAGGGGACCTGACCCTAGGCAACAACACGGTGCGGGGCCCGGCGGCGCTGGTGACCAACGACACCCAGCACTACCAGCAGGAAAGCTACGTTGATGGCCGGGGTGCCTTCTATTTGAAGGGCAAGGTCAAGGGCGACTGGCTGCTGACGGCGGCCGCCGATACCCGCGAACAGCCGCTGAAAGACCTGTTTTCCAACTTCTCGGCGAAGGACCCGCGCTACCTGCTGCGCAACATCGACCCGGACGCCTACTACCCGGTGTACGGGGACGACAGCACGACGGTGGACGACGCGCCGACCCAGGGCAAGTTCTACGTGCGGCTGGAGAAGGGCGATTCCCAGGTGATGTGGGGTAATTTCCAGACTCAGTGGAACGGGTCGGAATTGATCCAGTATTCCCGTGGCCTGTACGGTGCCCGCGCCCTGTACCGGGCCGAGGAAAGCACCTCGTTCGGCGAGCGGCGCAGCAACGTCGAGGCGTTTGCCGCCGACCCGGGCACCCTAGGGAGCCGCGACGAATTCCGTGGCACCGGCGGTTCGCTCTATTACATGCACCACCAGGACGTGACCCGGGGTTCGGAACGAGTGTGGGTGGAAGTGCGCGACAAGGATTCGGGCCTGGTGCTCGACCGCCGTTTGCTGACGCCGGCCCAGGACTACGAGATCAATTACTTGCAGGGCCGCATCATGTTGCGCGAGCCCCTGTCGTCCACCGCCGGTGCCAGCAGCCTGATCTATACCAGCGGCCTGTCCGGCAACCCGCTGTACCTGGTGACCACCTACGAATACGTGCCGGGCATCACCGCGGTGAGCAACCTGGCCACCGGCGTGCGGGCCAGTCACTGGGTGAACGACTACCTCAAGCTGGGCCTGACCGGCTACCACCAGGGCGAGAGCGGCAACGACCAGACCCTCAAGGGCGTGGACGTGACGGTGCGGGTGGCGGCGGGGACCACGGTGAAGGCCGAGGTGGCCCGTTCCTCGGGGCCGGGCAACACGACCATGAGTTCGGTGGATGGCGGCTTCGGCTTCAATGGCCAGAGCAGCAACACCACCCAGGACGCCACGGCCACCCGGGTGGAGGCCAACGTGGACCTGGCCGAGGTGAGCGACGGCGGCAAGGGCAAGGTCAGCGCCTACGTGCAGGACCGGCAGCGGGGCTTCTCCGGCCCGGGCCAGATCGCCCTCAACGGCGAGGCCATCCGCCAGGTCGGCGTGCGCGCTGCGGTGCCGGTGGGCGATGCCACCGAAATCCAGGTCAAGGCCGACGACCGCCGTGCCGACACCCAGGACTTCAGCAACGGCGAGGTCGGGGTGCGGCAGAAGATCAACGAGGAATGGGCCCTGGGCCTGGGGCTGCGCCACGACAACCGGACGACCCACATCGCCAATGCCAGTCCGATCCTGTCCCAGAACGGTGCCCGCACCGACGTGGTGGCCCGGGCCGAATACCGTCCCGACAAGGAAGGGGGCAAGCCCGGCGAGAAGGAAGACTGGTCGGCCTACGGCTTCATGCAAGGCACGGCGGCGCGCAGCGGCAACCGGGACGAAAACAACCGGGCGGGGTTGGGGGGCAGCTGGCGGGTGAACGACCGGGTCAAGCTCAACGCCGAAGCCTCCGAGGGCAGCATGGGGGCGGGCGGGTTGCTGGGCGCCGACTACCGCATCTCGGACCGCAGCAACGCCTACCTCAACTACCGGATGGAAACGGAAAGCCCGGACGTAACCTACCGGGGCCGTTACGGCAGCTGGATCAGCGGCAGCGACTACCGGGTGAGCGACGAGATGCGGGTGTTCGGCCAGACCCGCACGACCAGTGGCGCCGGTCCGCAAAGTCTGACCCAGGCATTCGGGGTGGACCTGGCGCCGAACGACCGGTGGAACTACGGGGCGAAGGTGGAGTTCGGCAAGATCAGCGACCCCCTGGCCGGCGACCTGGAACGTCGCGCCCTGGGGCTGTCCACCGGCTACAAGTTTGGCGGCATCAAGTACACGGGGGCCCTGGAGTTCCGCAGCGACGAAACCACCAGCAACACCAGCGGCGACAGCCGCCGCCATACCTGGCTGATGCGCAACACCTACGGCCAGCAGTTGGACAAGTCGTGGCGTCTGCTCGGCAAGCTCAATGTCTCGCGCAGCAGCAACAGCCAGGGGGCCTTCTACGACGGCAACTTCCACGAAATCGTGGTGGGCGCCGCCTACCGGCCGGTGGACAACGACCGCTGGAACACCCTGTTCAAGTACACCAACTTCTACAACATGCCCTCCGCCGGCCAGGTCACCGGCACCGGTACTGTGGCCGACTATGCCCAGAAGAGCCAGGTGCTGTCGGTGGACACCATCTGGGATGCCAAGCCCTGGCTGTCCCTGGGCTTCAAGTACGGCCTGCGCATCGGCGAGCTGCGGGCGAGCAAGACCGAGGGCGAATGGTTCTCCAGCCGTGCCGACCTGGTGGTGCTGCGCGCCGACTGGCACTGGATTCGGGAGTGGGACATCGTGACCGAGCTGCGCAACCTGCGGGCCAAGGAGGCCCAGGATGCGCGGGCGGGCGCCCTGGTGGCGGTGTACCGCCACGTGGGTCAGCACGTGAAGGTGGGGGCGGGCTACAACTTCACCACCTATTCGGACGACCTGACCAACCTGTCCTACCGCAGCCGCGGCTGGTTCCTCAACGTCCTCAGCACCATGTGAGCGAGATGTGGAGCCGCCTGGGGCGGTGCCGCCAAACGCACGAGGGCCGGTTTCCCGCAAGGGGCCGGCCCTCGTTGCGTTTGCTCTGGCGCCGGGGATCCCGGCGTCCGGGAGTGGTTATTCCCTATGAATTTTATTGTTTGAATATGGGGTAAATCTTATAAGGTCATTTAAGGTTCGAATATGACCAAAAAATTATGGTGCAAACCTTGTCAGATAAAGGAATAACGAAGTAACGCCGTAAATATGCGACAGTGAAAAAATTCCTTGCTTCGTTCTGACTAACGACTGACCGAGACGCGGGGAGAATGTTGAAAATCGACCGCTACACCGGCACAAGCGCCGGTTTTTTTATTTCATTCTATTGTTTTTAATGGGGAAATAAATTTACCGTGCACTGCACTAGCGATTGCCCCCGGGACGGAATGCCTGACTTTTGCCTGCCGGGAAGCGTGACATTGGCGTAAACGCAATGTTGCCGTGCCCCGGCGTTGTGCATTCCAGATTTGGTAAAAAATCACGAAAAATCGATATTAAAAGGCAAGTGCCAGCTTTTGACAGCTTAAGCCGGTTGTCAACCTTTAGCATGCGCGTCATCCCAAATTGCATTTTTGGTTTCGCTCATGCCGTCGCCCGTTCTTTCCACCGTACTGTCCCTCTTCCGGCCCCAGCCTGGTTCTGCCGGAGCCATCCTTAGTCGCCGCCCGGCCATCCTGGCGCGACGCCTGCTGACCGGGGGCGCCTTGTTCCTGGGCCTGACGGGGGCGGCGCTGGCAGGGGTGGACCTGAGCGTCTCGGCCTACACCTGGAGCCCGGACCCGGTGGTACGCGGCGGCACGTCGCTGTTCACCGTCGAGGTGACCAACAACGACATCACCGACGGGACCAGCAACCTGACCCTGACGGTGGAGCTGCCTGCCAACGTCGATTTCTCCACGATCACGCCGCCTGCCGGCTGCGCCTTCAATCTGGCCGCCACGCCCAAGCTCCTGACCTGTACCCAGGCCAACCTGGCCGCCCAGTCCAAGTGGACCACCCAGTTCAACGGCATCGGCTCGGCCGCCGGCGTCCAGTCCACCCGGGCGCTCATCGCCGCCAGCGGCAACGTGGACCCCAACCCGGACAACGACGACCTGACCAAGAACACCACGGTGATCAGCGGTGCCAACCTGGGGGTCGTCAAGACCGGCCCGGGCACCGCCACCGCCGGCGACACGGTGAACTTCTCCATCGTCGTCAGCAACACCAACGGCCCGGACCCGGCGACCCGCTTCCGCGTCACCGACAACCTGCCGGCCACCAGCGACTTCACCTACCAGAGCGCTAGCGGCTCCAATTGGTCGTGCAGCCGTGCCGGCCTGGTCGTGACCTGCGATTACACCGGTGCTCCCCTGGCTGTCGGCGTTTCCGCTCCGGCCATCACCATCACCGGCCGCATCATCACTTCCGCCGGCACCATCACTAACGGTGCCGTGGTGGCCAGCACCGATTCGTCGGTGGGCGATCCGGACCAGAGCAACAACGGTCCTTCCCTGGCGGTGGTGACGGTGAGCGCCGGCACCACCCTGGCCGCGGCCAAGACCATGGTGTCCGCCGCCACCGGCCAGACCACCTTCGCCACCGGCGAAACCGTTAACCTCAGCCTGTCGGTGACCAACCAGGGGCCGCAGAACGCCACCGGGGTGACCATCACCGACGTGGTGCCCGCCGGCTTCACCGCCATCGCCGCCGTCAACCCGGCCGCCCAGGGCAACTGCACCGTCACCGGCCAGACCATCCTGTGCACCGTGGGCGCCCTGGCCAACGGCGCCACCTCCTCCACGTATACGTTTACTGCCGTCGCCCCCCTCGTCGCCGGTAGCAGCAGCAACACCGCCACCGTCGGCCGGACCGGGCCGACCAACGGCAACAACATCGCCGCCACCGTCAATTACACGGTAGTGGCCCCGTTCGCTCACCTGACCCTGACCAAGAGCAAGGCGCCGACGCCGATCCAGGCCGGCCAGAACATCACCAACACCATCCGCGTCACCAACGCCAGTTCGTCCACCTCGGCGGCCACCGGCACCATCCGGGCCACCGATGCCCTCAGCCCCCACGAAACCTTCGTCTCTTATTCCGGCACCGGCTGGAGCTGCTCGGGCGTGGCAGTGGGCACCACCGGCACCGTGGTGTGCGACTACGCCGGGGCCAACCTGGCCCGGGGCGCCTCCCTGCCCGACCTGGTGATCGTCACTCTGGCCGAGGCGGGCTACCTGGGCAGCATTTCCAACACCGCGTGTACCGGCCAGACCGCCGGCTCGCCCCACCTGCCCTCGGACAACCTGTCCACCGGCAACTGCGCCACCAAGACTGTCACCGGCACCAACCGCAACGTGGACCTGGCCATCGTCAAGTCTGCCTCCACGCCGCTGTTGGCCAGTACGGACAACACCCTGTCCTACACCCTGGACATCGTGAACAACGGTCCGGACATGGTGCCCACGGTCAACGTCAGCGACGTGATCAACGCCTGGTACAACAGTTCGGCGGGTACCACCGGCGGCAGCGCCGTGATCGCCGGAGCCACCGCGGGCGAATCCTGCGCCTTCGGCAGCACGATCACCTGCACCCTGCTCAACCTGGACGTGGGGGCCGGCAACAAGCGCACCATCACCATCACCCTCAACCGCCCCCTCAAGGACGGGGCGGCCATCGGCAACACGGCCACCGTGTCCACCCCGGACGCCATCGACACCGTGCCGGGCAACAACTCCAGCTCGGTCAACGTGCAGATCGACCCGATCGCCGACGTGGCGGTGACCGCCATTGCCGGCAGCCCCAGCCCGGTCAAGGTCGGGGTGAACCTGGTCTACACCACCTCGATCAAGAACAACGGCCCAAGCACGGCGGCCAACGTGGTACTGCGCCACCGCCTGCGCCCGGCGGCCATGTCGCCGGCGCGGATGCAATTCGTGCCGGGCAGCGCCAGCATTTCCGGCACCTCCGCCAGCTGCAGCTACGTCACCTTCGCCGACGGCCTGTTCGCCGGCGACGAGGGCATCGAGTGCTCCGGCTTCGCCCTGACCAACAATGAATCCCGCCAGCTCACCTTCACGGTGATCCCGGCCTACTACGACCCCACCGGCTACCCGGACCCCCTCAACGGCAACTGCGCCCCGGACGGCAGCGGTAGCACCTGCGCCGACTTCGCCTCCGCCGCCACCATCACCACCACCACCGCCCAGAGCCGTACCGACAACGACAGCGGTGCCAACACGGTGAAGGTGACCACCAAGGCCATCGACCTGTCGGTCAGCGACAACGACACCGGTTTCGATCCGACGCCTTTCGGCGACTACATCGTCTACACGGTCACGGCCCAGAACAACGGCCCTTCCCAGGCCACCGGCTTCAAGCTGACCGTCACCCCGACGCCTCCGGCGGGCGCCACGCCCGACCCCTACACCATGACCTTCAGCACCGGCACGGGCTACGCCGTGCCGAGCGGTGCCACCTGCTCCCCCTCGGGCGGCGACGTGGTCTGCTACCTGGGCGCCAGCCAGGCGTCCAGCGTGCTCGCCGCCGGCACCAGCAAGATCTTCCAGCTGCGCTTCGACACCGGCCCCATCACCAACAAGCCGACGGGCAGCGTCACCTACAAGACCACCGCCAAGGTCGAGTCCTACGAGACCGGCGGTTCCGGCAGCGGCTTCTCCGGCGACAGCCTGCCGGGCAACAACGTGGTGTCCGAAACCACCACCGTGCTGCCCAAGACCGACCTCAAGGTCATCTCCAAGGCGGTCTCCAAGTCCCCGGTCAGCCTCAACGAACCGTTCAACTACACCGTCGTGGTGGGCAACCTCGGCCCCTCCGTGGCGCCCGGCGTGCGTGTCACCGACGCCCTGCCCAGCGGCCTGGCGGTCAACGGCACCATCACCGCCACCATCGGCAGCGGTAGCCTGACCACCAATACCTGCTCCACCTCGGGCACCGCCGCTTCCGGCGTTACCGTCAGCTGCGACCTGGGCCCCCTGCCGGTGGCCAGCAGCGATGCCGACGTCGCCGACCTGGTGACCATCACCATTCCGGTGAAGGCCGCCCGCGGCACCTACAAATCCGCCCACGGCTTCGACAGCGACCGGCCCAACACCGCCAGCATCGCCGTGCTGACGGTGGCCGGCGTGCCCGTGTCCTACGACCCGAATCCGGGCAACAACACCTCCAACGCGGTCAACGTCCGCATCCAGAAGTCGAGCATCGCCGGCTCGGTGTATGCCGACAACAACCAGAACAACGCCCTCGACGCCGGCGAGAAGATCGCCGCCGCCGTCACCTTCAGTCTCTACGGCAAGGACGCCTGGGGTAACGACATCGGCACCGCCGGCGCCCCCATCGTCGTCAGTTCCAGCGGCGGCGACTTCCTCTTCGACGAACTGCCGACGGCGGACGCCACCGGCTACACCGTGGTCGAGACCCAGCCGTCCGGCTACCACGACCGCTTCGAATTCCTCGGCACCTGGGCCGGCGCCGCCGCCGGCGACACCGGCGTCAAGCCCGCCGACACCTGCGACGGCGTGACCAACTGCGCCGCCAGCGCCGCGGCCAACACCATCGGCGCCATCAAGCTGCCCCTGAACACCGCCGCCACCGGCTACCTGTTCCAGGAATACCAGCAGGCCAAGGTGAGCGGCCACGTCTACAAAGACCTGAACAACGACGGCAACCGCAGCGGCGCCGGCGAGACCGACATCACCGGCATCCAGCTCAAGATCGCCGGCACCACCTACTGGGGTGCCGACCTGTGCACCTTCCTGGGCAGCGCCTGCACCCAGACCACCAACGGCTCGGGCTACACCTTCACCGTGCCGCCCAGCGACGGCACCGCCTACACCGTCAGCGAGCAGAGCCTGCCCGCCGGCCACTTCGACGGCAAGGACCAGAACGGCAGCGGCGTCGGCAACGTGATCGCTAACAGCGACAACCGCACCGCTCCCGAGGACATCGTGGTCGGCCCGGTCAAGCCCAACGACAACCTGACCGAGCGCAACTTCGGCGAACTGCCCTTCTCGTCGATTTCCGGCAGCGTCTTCGTCGATCCCAACACCAACGCCATCAAGGACGCCGGCGAAACCGGCGGGGTGCCCGGCATCACCATCACCCTGTCCGGCACCGACTACCTGGGCCGCAACATCTGCACCGTGCTCGGCTCGTGCACCTTCATGTCCGACCCCAGCGGCAACTACCAGATCACCGGCCTGCCTCCCGGCACCTATCAGCTGATCGAAACCCCGCCCACCGGCATGACCCACACCGGGGCCCAGGCGGGTAGCGCTGGCGGCACCGGCGGCGTCGGCAGCGGCGTCACCACCATCACAGGCATCACCCTCGGCGCCGGCGTGGACGCCACCAACTACAACTTCGGCGAGTTCGGCCAGGCCATCTCCGGCCGGGTCTACGTGGACCTCAACCGCAACGGCCGCTGGGATTCGGGCGAGCCCGGCATTCCCGGGGTGCAGATGACCCTGTCTGGCACCACTGCCGGCAACATCAACGTCTGCGCCGCCATCGCCCCCAGCCCCTGCACGGTGACCACCGCGGCGGACGGCGGCTACAGCTTCTCCGCCCTGCCGGCGAGCAACGGCACCGGCTACACCGTCACCGAGCAGAGCCAGACCACGGCCCCCCTCAACAATTACCAGGACGGTCCGGAAACCGTGGGCCAGGTCAATGGCACGGTCACCGGCAGCGCCGCGGTCAACGACCGCATCTCCGGCATCGTCATCGCCATCGGCCAGTCCGGCGTCGGCTACGACTTCGGCGAATGGGCCGGCAGCCTGTCCGGCCGGGTCTACCTGGACGCCAACGACAACGGCAGCTACGACGGCGGCGACTCGGGCCTGGCCGGGGTCCAGCTGACCCTGGCCGGCACCAGCCAGGCCGGCACGGCGGTGAGCCTGAGCGCCACCACCGCCGCCGATGGCACCTTCAGCTTCACCGGCGTGCCGGCGAGCAACGCCACCGGCTACACCCTGACCGAGACCCAGCCGGTCAACTACGCCGACCGCACCACCACCGCCGGTTCGGTGGGGGGCACGGTGAACAGCGGCACCGCCATTGCCGCCATCCGGCTCAACCCGGGCGTGGATGCTACCGGCTACCTGTTCGGCGAGAAGCTGGGCGGCCTGTCCGGCTATGTTTACTACGACGCCAACAACAACGGCGTGAAGGATGCGGGCGAAACCCCCATCGCCGGCGTCACCCTGACCCTGTCCGGCCTCACCGCCGCGGGCCAGAACGTCTGCGCCAGCGTCACCTGCACCGTCACCACCGGGGCCGACGGCAAGTACAGTTTTGCCAACCTGCCCAACGCCGGGGCGGCGGGCTACGCCGTCACCGAGACCCAGCCGGCGGCCTACGCCGACGGCAAGCAGAGCAAGGGCCTGATCGACGGCGCCGTGTGCGCGGCCTGCAACATCGCCACCGCCAACGTCATCGGCGCCATCCCCTTCAATGCCGCCTCGGCGTTCACCGAGTTCAACTTCGGCGAAGTCACCACCGGCTCCCTGTCCGGCCGCGTCTACCACGACGCCAACGACAACGGTGTCTATGACGCGGGCGAGGAACTGGCCGGGGTGCTGCTCACCCTGTCCGGCACCGACGACCAGGGCACCGCCGTGTCCCGCACCGCCACCACCGGCAGCGACGGTACCTACAGCTTCACCGCCGTCCGTCCCTCCAACGGGGCCGGCTACACCCTCAACGAGACCCAGCCCGCGGGCATCAACAACTACCCCGGGGCGACCGGCACCCAGGTCGGCACCCTCGGTGGTGCGGCCGTGGGCACCGCCGCCATGGACGTCATTTCCGCCATCGTCTTTCCCTCCGGCGGCAGCGGCATCAACTACAACTTCCGCGAGAACGCCTCCAGCATCGCCGGCTTCGTCTACCTGGACAACAACGACGACGGCGTGAAGGATGCGGGCGAAATCGGCCTGGCCGGCGTCACCGTCACCCTCACCGGCGGCAGCCTGCCCCCGGGCGGGCGTACCGTGGTGACCGGCGCCGACGGCAGCTACCGCTTCATCGGCCTGCCCGCCGGCGTCTACACCCTGACCGAGACCCAGCCCGACAGCTACCTGGACGGCAAGGAAACCGCCGGCAGCGTCGGCGGCACGGTCAACAACGGCAGCTTCGGCGCGGACCCCAGCCAGAACCGCATCAGCGCCATCTCGCTGCCCATGGGCGTGGCCGCCACCGGCTACCTGTTCGGCGAGCGGGGCGGGGTGCTGCTCGGCTTCGTCTATGCCGATGCCAACAACAACGGCGCCAAGGACCCGGGCGAGGACGGCATCCCCGGTATCCGCGTCGCCCTCTACGACAACGCCGCCACCCTCAACAGTGACGCCGCCTTCTGCAATCCGCCGGCCCGCTGCGCCACCACCGACGCCACTGGCGCCTTCCGCTTCGACGGCGTTCCCCCCGGCACCTACAAGCTGTGGGAAAACCAGAACGACGTGAACCTGATCGTCGACGCCGGCGGCAAGCCGCGCTACACCGACGGCAAGGAAACCGCCGGCGTGGCCGGGGGCACGGTCAACAACAGCTACTTCGGCAGCCAGGCCGCCTACAACTCCATCGGTTCCATCGCCATCACCCCCGACGTGCTGTCGGCCAACGCCGGCAACGTGGGCGGCTACCTGTTCGGCGAAGTGCCGCGCCAGTCCACCCCCGGGGTGCTCAAGCCGCCCATCGTCAGCGGCTACGTCTATTTCGACCGCGCCCACAACCGGGTCCGTCCCAGCGACGCCCTGGCCGACGACCGGGTCAAGGGCTGGGTGGTCACCCTGACCGCCGCCCGCAGCGACGGCACCAGTGAGGTGATCTGCCAGGTCAGCACCGACGACAAGGGCTTCTACCGCTTCGACAACCTGGTGTGCGGCGACAAGTACCCGAAGTGGGCCAACGGCCTGCCGACCACCGGCGCCTCCGCCGGCGGCGCGACGACCTACGGCACCTTCTCGATCGCCTTCGGCAGCCCGGGGGGCAACGGCTTCAACACCCGTCCCCAATCCGGCGGCGATGCCGGCGTCACCACCGCGGTGCCCGGCCAGATCACCAACATCTCCCTCAAGCCGGGGGACGAGGTGGCCGAGCAGAACCTGCCCCTGGACCCCTCCGGCGTGATCTACGACGCCGAGACCCGAACCCCCATCGCCGGGGCCACCATCGAGATCCTGGGCCCCTCCGGCGCCCCGGTGCCGCCGGCCTGCCTGAGCTCGGGCCAGAACCCGGTGACCACCGCCGCCAACGGCTACTACGAGTTCCTGCTGCTCAACGGCGGCGGTTGCCCGGGTTCGGGCACCTACCGGCTGCACATCGTCAGCGCTCCGGCCCGTTACAAGACCACCGCCTCGACCCTGGTGCCGGCCTGCCCGAGCACCCTGACGGTGGCGGCCCTGCCCAACCCGGCCGTGGTCCAGAACAACGCCAGCGCCCCGGCGCCGGCCACGCCCCTGGCCGCCGCCGTGCCCGGCGCCTGCCCGGCCGGTTCGGCGGGCCTGGCTGCCGGTTCCGGCTCCACCCAGTACTACTACAGCTTCGCCCTGGATTTCGCGGCGCCCTCGGGCAACGTGGTGAACAACCACATTCCCCTGGACCCGATGCAGTCCGGGGACCTGGTGGTGACCAAGACCACCCCCATGGTCAACGTCGCCAAGGGCGACCTGGTGCCCTACACCATCAGCGTGCGCAACAACCTGGCGGAGACCAAGGTGGTGGACGTGTGGGACCGCATGCCGCCGGGCTTCAAGTACCGCACCGGCTCCGCCACCCGGGAACTGCGCGGCAGCGCCCGCCAGCCCGCCGAACCGGCGGTGAACGGCCGCGACCTGACCTGGCGCAGCCAGACCCTGGGCGGCAACCAGACCTACGACTACCGCCTGGTGCTGATGATCGGCGCCGGCGTGGGCGAAGGCGAGTACGTGAACCAGGCCTGGGCCGTGGTCACCGGCAGCCCGATCACCTCCAACCTGGCCTCGGCCACGGTGCGCCTGATCCCGGACCCGACGTTCGACTGCTCGGACATCATCGGGAAGGTGTTCGACGACAAGAACGCCAACGGCTACCAGGATCAGGGCGAGCCGGGGATTCCGAACGTGCGCGTGGTGACGGCGCGGGGCCTGTTGGTGACGACGGATGCGGAAGGCCGGTTCCACGTGGCCTGCGCGGCGATCCCGCAAGCGGACCGTGGCAGCAACTTCGTGATGAAGCTGGACGAACGGACGCTGCCGTCGGGCTACCGGCTGACGACGGAGAACCCGCGGGACGTGCGGGTGACGCGCGGGAAGATGGTGAAGCTGAACTTCGGGGCGACGGTGCACAAGGTGGTGCGGCTGGAAGTGGACGGCCGGGCCTTCGTGGCCGGCGAGACGGCCCTGGCGCCCCAATGGGAGAAGAGCCTGTCCGGCCTGCTGACCCAGCTGCGCGAACGCCCCAGCGTGCTGCGCATCGCCTACCGCGTGGGCGATGAAGGCCGGAGCCTGGCGGTGGACCGCCTGTCCGAGCTGACCCGTCGCATCAAGGCCGGCTACGCCGACCTGACCGCCAAGGAAAAAGAGCAGGGCCGGGAGGTGCCCCCGCTCTTCATCGAAACGGAAACCCTCGGCAACGCCCAGGGGGGCCGGCAATGAAATCCCAGAAAATGAAGATCAAACGTTCCGTCGCCGCCACCCTGGCGGCCCTGTCCACCCTTTGCACCCTGGGCGGCGCCAGCGACGCCTGGGGCCAGGAAAGCACCAGCATCGACGAGCGCCGGCACAAGGCCGGGGGCGAATCGGCAAGCAGCGGCCCGCAATCCGCCTCCGCCAGCCTCGCCTACCCCCTGCCTGCCGGGATCACGCCGAATGACGTGCTGGCCATGCGCAGCGCCGCCGCCGGCCTGCCCCGGCGGGCCGCCGACGGCCAGGACACCCTGAGCGAAAGCGACCTCGGCGCCCTGTTCGAACCCGGCACGGCCAACCTCACCCCGGCGGCCCGGGAGGCCCTGGAGCGGCTGGCCCGGCGTTATGCCGGCAAGCCCGGCCTGCACTTGGCGGTGGCCGGGCACACGGACGGACGCGGCCTGTCCGCCCAGACCCGGCGCTTCTTCAAGGACAACCAGAGCATTTCCGAGGCCCGGGCCTTGGCCGCGGCCGATTTCCTGCGCCGCCAGCTGGGACTGCCGGTCGGCGACGTGGCCATGGCGGGCCGGGGCGAGGGCGAGCCGGTGGCGAGCAACGCCACGCCCGAAGGCATGGCGCGCAACCGCCGGGTGGTGGTGTCGGTCTGGTTCGATCCCCAGCCGGTGCGTGCCCCCCTGGCCCAACCGCAGCCCCAGCCCCTGCCCGCGCCGGCCGCGCCCGTGGTGCCGCTCCCGGCCGCAGGCATGGAAAACACCGCGGCGCCGGGCAAGCGCATCGACAACGGCCGGGTGGAAGTGCATCCGGTGCCGCCCCCCGGGGAAGTGCAGCCGGACGGCTTCGCCTACCCGCTGCCCTCCGGCGTGACCCTGGCGGAAGTCCGGGCCATGCGCGCGGCCGCCGCCGCCCTGCCGGCGCGCCGCGCCCAGCAGCAGGAAACCCTGAGCGAAAGCGGCGTCGGCGCCCTGTTCGAATCGGGCAAGGCCGACCTGCTGCCTGCGGCGCGGGCCAGCCTCACAGCCCTGGCCAAGAGCTACGCCGGCAAGCCCGGCCTGCGCCTATCGGTGGTGGGCCACACCGACAACCAGCGCATGTCCCTGCCGACCAAGCGCCTGTTCAACGACAACCAAGGCCTCTCCGAAGCCCGGGCCCTGGCCGTGGCCGACTACCTGCGCCGCGAGCTGAACCTGCCGGCACAAGCGGTGGCCATGGGCGGCAAAGGCGAAACCTCCCCGGTCGCCAGCAACGCCACACCCGAAGGCATGGCGCGCAACCGCCGGGTGGAAATCGCCATCTGGTACGAGGACGCGGCCCAGCAGGCCGCCACCCCGATGGCGGCGCCGGCCGAGCCTGCGGCCCCCTGCGCGCCGCAGACCGGCGACGCAGACCTGCCGTTCCGGATCACGGTGGACGGCGAAGACATGAGCGGCGCCCTGGTCAACGAAGCGGACCGCCAGCGCTGCACCGACGTAGCCCTGGAACGGGCCGACATCCAGGTGAAGTACGACGACCTGGCAGCCAAGCCCGGGCTGAACGTGTGGCCGGACAAGGACCTGGTGTTGCGCGGCACGGAAGCCAGCTTCCGCGGCTGGAGCAACTACCAGTTCTGGGTGAAGCGAGCCGAAGTGCGCCTCTTCCGCAAGGGCCAGCGTCCCGATAGCGCCCCTCTGGCGGTGATCCCCTTCGACTGGTCGAAAGGCGCCAAGTGGCCCGTGCCGGCCGAAGGCAACGACGAATACGCCTACCTGCTGCGGGTCTACGACGAGCAAGGCCGGTTCGACGAAACGGCGCTCAAGGCGCTGAACGTGGCGAGCCACCCGCGTCCGGTAAACGACCTGTCGACACCGGAGCGGGAAGCCATGACCGGCTGGGGCGAGAACGCCCTGATGGTCAGCAACATCCCGGTGCGTGGCGGCACCATCACCATCAGCGGCCGCCAGATCCAGCCCGGCCAGACGGTCAAGGCCATGGGCCTGCCCGCCCCGGTGGATGGCAACGGCCGCTTCGTGCTGCGCCAAATCCTCCCCTCCGGCCCCCATTCGGTGGATGTCCAGGTGGTGGAGGCCGACGGCCGCACCGCCAGCTTCCGGCGCAACCTCTACATCCCCGACAACGATTGGTTCTACATCGCGGTAGGCGACCTGACGCTGGGCAACAACACGGTGCGGGGCCCGGCGGCGCTGGTGACCAACGACACCCAGCACTACCAGCAGGAAAGCTACGTTGATGGCCGGGGTGCCTTCTATTTGAAGGGCAAGGTCAAGGGCGACTGGCTGCTGACGGCGGCCGCCGATACCCGCGAACAGCCGCTGAAAGACCTGTTTTCCAACTTCTCGGCGAAGGACCCGCGCTACCTGCTGCGCAACATCGACCCGGACGCCTATTACCCGGTGTACGGTGACGACAGCACGACGGTGGACGACGCGCCGACCCAGGGCAAGTTCTACGTGCGCTTGGAGAAGGGTGACTCCCAGGTGATGTGGGGTAACTTCCGCACCCAGTGGAACGGTTCCGAACTGATCCAGTATTCCCGCGGGCTCTACGGCGCCCGGGGCGTCTACCGCTCGGAAGAGGCCACCGGCTTCGGCGAACGGCGTAGCAACGTGGACGCCTTCGCCGCCGACCCGGGCACGGTCGGCACCCGGGACGAGTTCCGTGGCACCGGCGGTTCCCTCTACTACCTGCGCCACCAGGATCTGACCCGGGGTTCGGAACGGGTGTGGGTGGAAGTGCGCGACAAGGATTCGGGCCTGGTGATCGACCGCAAGCAGCTGACCCCGGCCCAGGACTACGAAATCAACTACCTGCAGGGCCGCATCATGCTGCGCGACCTGCTGCCCTCCACCGCCGGGGGCACCAGCCTGTTCTACACCAGCGGCCTGTCCGGCAACCCGCTGTACCTGGTGACCACCTACGAATACGTGCCGGGCATCACCGCGGTGAGCAACCTGGCCACCGGCGTGCAGGCCAACCACTGGGTGAACGACTACCTGCGCCTTGGCCTGACCAGCTACCACCAGGGCGAGAGCGGCAACGACCAGACCCTGAAGGGCGTGGACGTGACGGTGCGGGTGGCCCCGGGCACCCGGGTGAAGGCCGAGGTGGCCCGCTCCTCCGGCAGCGCCGGCGTCAGCACCACCTCCATCGACGGCGGTTTCGCCTTCGCCAACCAGAGCAGCGGCGCGGCCCGCGACGCCACGGCCAGCCGCGTGGAAGCGAGCGTGGACCTGGCCGAGGTGAGCGACGGCGGCAAGGGCAAGGTCAGCGCCTACGTGCAGGACCGGCAACGGGGCTTCTCCGGCCCGGGCCAGATCGCCCTCAACGGCGAGGCCGTGCGCCAGACCGGCGTGCGCGCCGCGGTGCCGGTGGGCGAGGCGGTGGAAGTCCAGGTCAAGGCCGACGACCGCAAGGCCGACACCCAGGACTACCGTAACGCCGAGGCCGCCGTGCGCGTCGCCGCCACCGACGAGTGGGGTGTCACCGTCGGCGCCCGCCAGGACGAACGCATCACCCGGGTGGCCAACGCCAGCCCCATCCTGTCCCAGAACGGCAACCGCACCGACCTGATCGCCAAGGTGGACTACCGCCCCAACAAGGAGGACGGCCAGCCCGGCGAGAAGGAAGACTGGTCAGCCTACGGCTTCATGCAGGGCACGGCGGCGCGCAGCGGCAACCGGGACGAAAACAACCGGGCGGGGTTGGGGGGCAGCTGGCGGGTGAACGACCGGGTCAAGCTCAACGCCGAAGCCTCCGAGGGCAGCATGGGGGCGGGCGGGTTGCTGGGCGCCGACTACCGCATCTCGGACCGCAGCAACGCCTACCTCAACTACCGGATGGAAACGGAAAGCCCGGACGTAACCTACCGGGGCCGTTACGGCAGCTGGATCAGCGGCAGCGACTACCGGGTGAGCGACGAGATGCGGGTGTTCGGCCAGACGCGGACGACCAGTGGCGCCGGTCCGCAAAGCCTGACCCAGGCGTTCGGGGTAGACCTGGCGCCGAACGACCGGTGGAACTACGGGGCGAAGGTGGAATTCGGCAAGATCAGCGACCCCCTGGCCGGCGACCTGGAACGCCGCGCCCTGGGGCTCAACGTAGGCTACAAGAATCAGGGCACCAAGTACGCCGGCGCCCTGGAATTCCGCTCCGACGATACCTCCCTCGGCGGCACCCGCCACACCTGGCTGATGCGCAACACCTTCGGCCAGCAACTGGACCGGGCCTGGCGCCTGCTCGGCAAGTTCAACATCTCGCGCAGCAGCAACAGCCAGGGGGCGTTCTACGACGGCGATTTCCACGAGATCGTGGCGGGCGCCGCCTACCGTCCGGTGGACAATGACCGCTGGAACACCCTGTTCAAGTACACCAACTTCTACAACCTGCCTTCCCCGGGCCAGGTGACCACCACCGGAACCACCGTGGATTACGCCCAGAAGAGCCAGGTGTTCTCGGTGGACACCATCTGGGACGTCCGTCCCTGGCTATCCCTGGGCCTCAAGTACGGCCTGCGCATCGGCGAGCTGAAGACCGGCAAGGTGGACGGTGAGTGGTATTCGAGCCGTGCCGACCTGGTGGTGCTGCGCGCCGACTGGCACTGGATCAGGGAGTGGGACATCGTGACCGAGCTGCGCAACCTGCGGGCCAAGGAAGCCGGGGACGCCCGGGCGGGCGCCCTGGTGGCGGTGTACCGCCACGTGGGCCAGCACGTGAAGGTGGGGGCGGGCTACAACTTCACCACCTATTCGGACGACCTGACCAACCTGTCCTACCGCAGCCGCGGCTGGTTCCTCAACGTCCTCAGCACCATGTGACCGTTCCGCCGCCATGGCGGCAAGACGGCGAGGCGGTGTCCGGCGGGCCGGCTCCTTCGGGACCGGCCCGTTGTCTTTGGACTTTTCCAGCACTGCCATCCGATGTGTCGTTTGCGGAGCGGGCGGTCAGGGGGCGGGTTACTCCTCAGCTTCCGCCGGGGCGGCGCAGGCGTCGAGTTCGGCCCGCTCCCGGGCGTCGAGCTGGGCCACCAGCCCGGTTTCCCAGGCCAGGTAGCGGCGTGCCGCCTCCCGGTTGCCGTCGTGGCGGTCATGCACGAAGAACAGGTAGTCGATGCAGTCTGCGTCGGCGGGCAGGGCCGGACTGGGGACCAGGGGATGGCCAGCGGCCTCCCAGGCGGCGGTGCCGCCGGCCAGCAGTTCCACCGTGGCGGCGCCCAGGCTGCGGGCTTCGTCTGCCGCCAGGGCGGCCACGGCCGGGTCGTCGGCCACCAGCACCAGGGCGCGGCCGGCCAGGGGCAGGGCGGCGAGGCGCGGCCGGATCGTCCACAGCGAGCCGGGAATGCGCCCCCGGCGGTGGGCCATGCTCGGGCGCAGGTCGAGGAGCAGGGCGCCCCGGTCGAGACGCTCCTGCACCGCCGGCGGTGCGATGGTGGGGAGGGCCGGTGGATCGGCAACGGGCGGGGCGACGGGCGTGAAGCCCGGGGCGGCGAGCCCGCCCCCGGCCGTGGCTTCCACCCCTGCCAGCACCCAGGCCTCGAAGCCCAGGCGGGCCAGCCAGGCGGCCACCACCGGGGCGCGGATGCCGTCGTCGTCGAACAGCACCAGCCGGGCGCGGCGCACTCCCACGTACTGGTCGGTGGCCTGGATGAGCTGGCCGCCAGGGGCGGACTGGGCGCCGGGCAGGGTGCCGGCGGCGAATTCTTCGGGGCTGCGCACGTCGCACAAGAAGGTGCTGCGCCCGGGGTCGGCGAGCAGGGCGGCGGCCCGGGGGCCGTCGAGGCGGCCCACGCCCCAGCGCCGCGCCAGGCGGCGGGCCTGGTGGCGGCGGGCCTCCGGGTCGGCCGGGTGGGCGTCGTCCGGGTAGCGCCGGGCGCTGCCGTGCTCCAGGGCCCGCTCGGCCAGCACCCAGCCCTGGGTGCCGTTCTCCAGGGCGTACACCGGGTTGGGCAGGCCCAGGTCGATCAGGGTCTGGGCGCCGATCAGGCTGCGGGTGCGGCCGGCGCAGTTGACCACGATGGTGGTGTCCGGCCGGGGGGCCAGGGCGTCGATGCGCAGGGCTAGCTCGCCGTTGGGGCAACACACCGCCCCGGGGATGTTCATCTTGCGGTATTCGGCGAAGGGGCGGCCGTCCACCACCACCAGGTCGCGGCCTTCGGCCTGCCAGGCGGCGAGCCGGTCCGGGGTGACGCGGGGCGTGTGGCAGCGGTGCTCGACAAGCTCGCCGAAGGTCTTGGAGGGCACGTTCACCCCGGCGAACAGGGCGAAGCCGGCGGCGGCCCAGGCGGCGGTGCCGCCGGCGAGCACCTGGGGCCGGTAGCCCAGGGCGGCCAGGCGGGCCGCCGCCCGGTCGGCCACGCTGCCAGTTCCTCCGCTACCGCTGCTGCTGTCGTCGCACAGGACCAGGCGCACCCGGCGGTTGGGCAGCAGGCGCGGGGCGTCCAGTTCCAGCCGGCTGTAGGGCAGGGGCACGGCGTGGAGCAGGTGGGATTCGCCGAATTGGCCGGCTTCGCGCACATCGCACAGGGCGAGCTCGGCGCCGTCGTGGAGCCAGTCCTTGAGGGTGGCGGGGGCGATGCGAGGGGCGGTCATGGGCGATGCGCTGCGGCGGCGTCAGCGCCGGGTGGCGACGCCGATGGCCATGGACTGGCAGGTGCCGGCATCCACGTCGAAAACGGTGCGCCCGGTCAGGGTTTCCAGGGCACGGCCGTACATGTGCAGGTGGCGGATCACCTGGTCGCCGCGAATTTGCACGGCGTGGATGTCGTCGGGCATCAAGGCGATGCCGTTGCCCGGGCCCACCACCACGGTTTCGCGCAGGCGCAGCTCGGCCCGGCCCGGCACCGCGCCGTCGTCCAGCCGGTCGTACACCTCGTTGTGCTCCTCGCCCGCGACGGCGGCGACGCAGGCCCAGGTGGTGTGGTCGTGGGGCGGGATGCGCTTGCCCGGGCGCATCACGTTCAGGTACAGGGCGAAGCTGCGGTCCGCCTCTTCGTGGATGAAGTAGCGGGCCTGGCGCTCCCCCTCCTCGGGCGGGGCGAACTCGGCACCGCTCCACCACTCGGACCGGGCGGCCAGGGCCTTCACCTCGTCCAGGATGGCGGCCAGGGCGGCCCGGTCGAAGGGCTGGCGGGCGGCCAGGCGCTGCATGGCGGCGATGGCCTGGGCCACGGCGTGGCGGCGTTCGTCGGCGAGGGACATGGGCGATCCTTGAAAAAAATTAATATATCGGGACGGCAAAAAGTTTAAGGTCCGCGCCAGTCGTGGGGCAATTGAATTATCCTGTCGGGAAACATGAAGGAAATTAATATATGAAGACCTTGGATCTGGCCCTGCTGCGCACCTTGCAGACCGTGGTGGACCACGGCGGTTTCGCCGCCGCCGCCGTCCGGCTGCACAAGACCCAATCCGCCGTCACCCACCAGATGCACCGGCTGGAGGCGGAACTGGGCTTCCCCCTGTTCGAGAAATCCGGCCGGAGCCGGCGCCTCACCGCCCAGGGCACCCGGCTGCTCGGCTACGCCCGGCGCCTGCTGGCCCTCAACGACCAGACCCTGCACGCCCTGGCCGGGGCGGGGGAGGGGGCCACCCTACGCATCGGCGCGCCCCATGACGTGGCCGACACCCTGCTGCCCGGGCTGCTCGCCGGCTTCGCCAAGGCCTATCCCCAGGTGCAGATCCAGATCCACGTCGGGCGCAGCCCCTTCCTCATGGACGACCTGCGCCGCGGCGACCTGGACATGACCCTGTCCACCCGCCTCGACCCGACCCTGCCCGGCCTGACCCTGCGCACCTCGCCCACGGTCTGGCTGTGCGCCGAGGAATTCTCCTACCGGCGCGGCGACCCCCTGCCCCTGATCCTGGCCGACGAGCCGAGCATCTTCCGCCAGCTCGCCTTGCAGACCCTGGAGGCCCAGCCCGCCGACGCCGCCGTGCCCTGGCGCATCAGCTACGAATCCCCCACCCTGATCGGCATCAAGGCCGCCCTGCGCGCCGGCTTGGGGGTCACCGCCCGCAGCATCGACCTGCTCGACCCCACCCTGCGCGTGCTCGGCCCTGTCGAGGGGCTGCCCCGGCTGCCGGACGTGGCCTACCACCTCTACCTGCGCGGCGACGGCGGCCACCCCATCGCCCGCCGCCTGTTCCTCGACCTGGCCGCCGGCGGCGTTCCCTTCGGCCCGCCGGTGGACGACGGCCCGGCGGAGTGACCGGTCCCGCCGGTCGCCAACCGCCCCCGCCAACCCTGCGGACGCCCCGCCCATGCTGGCCGCGCTGACCTCCCTGCCGCGCACCGTCTGGCTGCTCGGCCTGATCAGCCTGGTCAACGACAGCGCCAGCGAGATGCTCTACCCCCTCGTGCCGCTCTACCTGTCGTCGGTGCTGATGGCCGGCCCCCGGGCCCTGGGGCTGATCGAGGGCATCGCCGAGGCCACCGCCAGCCTGCTCAAGCTGGTGTCCGGCGTGGTGGTGGACCGGACCCGGCGCAGCACTCCCTGGGTGGTGTTCGGCTACGGCCTGGCCGGGGCGGCCCGCCCCCTGATCGCCTTCGTCACGGCCTGGCCCTGGCTGCTGGCGCTGCGCTTTGCCGACCGGGTCGGCAAGGGCCTGCGCACCTCGCCCCGGGACGCCCTGCTTGCCACCAGCGTGCCGCCGGAGCGGCGCGGCCTGGCCTTCGGCCTGCACCGGGCCATGGACAACGCCGGGGCGGTGGTCGGCCCCCTGCTGGCCGCCCTGCTGCTCGGCGCCGGCCTGCCGTTGCGCGACGTCTTCCTCTGGTCGGCCTTGCCGGCGGTCTTGTGCCTGGTCCTGGCCGCCGGGCTGCGGGAGCCCGCCGGGGCCGTGTCCCGGGAGTCCCGGAAGATCGACTGGCACCTGGCTCGGCTGCCCGGCCGGCTGCGCCGCTACCTGGCGGTGGTGGCTCTGTTCACCCTGGGTAACTCGTCCAACATGTTCCTGCTGCTGCGCGCCCGGGAACTGGGAGTGCCCGAGGCCCAGGTGCCGCTCCTGTGGGCCGCCGTCTCGGCGGTGGCGATGCTCGCCTCGACGCCCCTGTCGGGCCTGTCCGACCGGGTCGGCCGGGTGCGGCTGCTGGTGGCCGGCTACCTGGCCTACGGCCTCTTCTACCTGGGCCTGGGGCTGATCGGCGGCGACGGCCCCCTGCTCTACCTGCTGTTCGCCGGCTACGGCCTGTTCATGGCCGCTACCGAGGGAGTGGAAAAGGCCCTGGTGGCCGACCTGGCCCCGGCCGGCCGCCAGGGCACCGCCTTCGGCTGGTTCAACCTGACGGCGGGCGTCTGCCTGCTGCCCGCCTCCCTGGCGTTCGGCGCCCTGTACCAGGGCGTCGCCCCCTGGGCCGCCTTCACCTTTTCCGCCGCCTGCGCCCTGGCCGCCGCCCTGCTGCTGTGGCGCTGGGTGGGTGCGGAGGCGGAGACGCTGCGGCCGGCTTGATTCGGCCCGCTACTACGGGCGCGATGCCCTGGCTGTAACCGGGCGCGGCGACACTGGCGCCCGGCCGGTTCGGCCCCTGGCGCCGGACGCCTTTCTGGAGACCCCATGGAAGCCTTGAACAACGTCAACCTCTCCTCCCTGCTCGATTCCCTCGTCAGCCTCACCGCCGCCTTCGTCCTCGGCGGCCTGGTGGGGTTCGAGCGCCAGTACCGGCAGCGCACCGCCGGGCTGCGCACCAACGTACTGGTGGCGGTGGGGGCGGCCATCTTCGTGGACATGGCCAACCGCATGAGCGGCCACGACGGGGCGGTGCGGGTGGTGGCCTACGTGGTCTCCGGCATCGGCTTCCTCGGCGCCGGCGTGATCATGCGCGAAGAGGGCAACGTGCGCGGCCTCAACACCGCCGCCACCCTGTGGGGTTCGGCGGCCATCGGCGCCTGCGCCGGGGCCGACCTGATCCTGGAGGCGGTGGTGGGCACGGTCTACGTGCTGGCCGCCAACACCCTGCTGCGGCCGATCGTGAACGCGGTGAACCGCCAGCCCCTGGACGTGGCCTCGGTGGAAGTGACCAACACGGTCTACGTGATCGTCGAGCGGGGGCGCCAGAAGGAAGTGCTGACCATGCTCGAGGCGGCCCTGGAAGGGGGCGGCTACCCGGTGCAGGACCTGGAAATCCACGCCTTCGGCGAGGACGCGGTGGAAATCGAGGCCACCCTGGCGGCCACGGCGGTGGACGGCGACCATCTGGACGGCCTGGTGGCCCGCCTGGCCGCCTCGCCCCTGGTCAGCCAGGCGTTCTGGAGTCCGAGCACCAGCGAGTAGGGGGAACGGGCGGAACCGGCGGCTGCGCCATGTCGACACTGCCCGGCGCCGGGCGGGGCGGCTATGCTGAACGGAGGGCGGTGCGGGCGGCTTGCGGACCCAGGGTCAGGATTGACCGCCGGCCGGAGGTTCGGGCGCTGCGGGAGTTTCCGGCAACGCCTCGCCGAGCACCGTCCAGGCGTACATCAGGCTGGCCTCGCTGAATTCCCGGCCGCTGTCCCGGTCGCGCCACCAGGTGCCGGTATCGTCCTCGCCCAGGTACTGCCAGTGCCGCCGCTCGCCGCTGCACAGCTCGATCAGGTAGGTCCGGCGGGGAACGAGGAGCGGGGCGGGCATGGCGTATCGCGGCGAGGTCGGGGGTCCAAGGACTATAAACCGGCGCCGGCGCAATGCAATTGCGGCAATCGCCGACGCGGCGTCGGCACCCATCAGCAACGTAGCGGGAGGACGCACCATGGCACACCACGATCCAACCGGGCTGCCCGACGGCCCCCTGGCGGCCCTGCTGGTGGCCCACATGGCCGAGGCCCTGGTCTTCGCCGACAAGGAGGGGGTGATCCGGGCCTGGAACCCCTCGGCCGAGGCCCTGTTCGGCTTCACCGCTGCCGAGGCCCTGGGCCGCAGCCTGGACCTGATCATTCCCGAGCGGCTGCGTCCCGCCCACTGGCAGGGCTACGACCGGGCCCTGGCCCAGGGCGCCACCCGGCTCGGCCGGCGCGTCCTGGTCACCCGGGCCCAGACCGCCGCCGGGGGCACCCTGTACGTGGACATGAGCTTTGCCGTGGTCGCCGACGCCCAGGGGCAGGTGCTGGGCGCCCTGGCGGTGGCCCGGGACGCCACCGCCCGCTACCAGGAAGAAAAGGCCCTGCGCGCGCGCCTGGCGGCCCTGGAAAAGGGCGGCGGCGCGGACTAGCCGTGGAGCGGTTGTGAGGCTGTGAGATTGTGAATCGCCGCGCCCGGCGTGCCCCGGGCGGCTAGTGCGTCTGCTGGTCCAGCTTGTGGGCCAGGGCCCGCAGCGGCGCGCTGATCTGCACTTGGTAGGGCGTGGGCGCCGGGTCCAGCCGGCGCAGTTCGGCAGGGAGCAGGGCCAGTTCGGCGTCGGCGTGATGGCGCAGGAGGTCCAGGGGCTCCAGGGGCGGCTCCCGGCGGCCCTGGTGCATTACTTGGTGCAAGAGGGCCCGGCTGTGTTCCGGTGGCGGCGGCTCGCAGGCCAGGGCCACCACGTCGTAGCTGGGCCGGCCGTCGTCCCGATACACCCGGTAGACCTGCTTTTCCCCAGGCCAGGTGGCCTTGCCCGGGGAGCGCTTGCGCCGCGACTTGCCGGCATAGACCTGGAGCTTGTAGGCCGAATCCAGGTAGGGCGCATCGGCCGAGGTGGACAGGTGGGTGCCCACGCCGAAACCGTCGATGGGGGCGCCGGCCGCGACCAGCCGGGCGATCTCGCGCTCGTCCAGGTTGCCGCTGGCGAAGATGCGCACCTCGGCCAGGCCCGCCTGGTCGAGAATGGCTCGCACCCGCCTGGACAGTTCCGCCAGGTCGCCGCTGTCCAGGCGCAGGGCCTTCAGGCTCACCCCGCGTTGGCGCAGATCCGGGGCCAGGACCGCCACCTTGGCTGCTGCCGCCTCGCTGTCGTAGGTGTCCACCAGCAGGGTCACGTCCCGGGGGTGGGAAGCGGAAAAATGGCTGAAAGCCTGGGCCTCCCGGTCATGGGCCTGGATGTAGGAGTGGGCCATGGTGCCGAACAGGGGGATGCCGTAGCGCCGCCCGGCGAGCACCGTGGCGGTGCCGGCAAAGCCGGCCAGGTAGCTGGAGCGGGCGGCGAGCAGCCCGGCCTCGGCCCCGTGGGCGCGGCGCAGGCCGAAATCCACCAGCTGGCGCCCCGGCGCCGCCAGCACGCAGCGGGCAGCCTTGCTCGCCACCAGGCAGGAATAGTTGAGCAGGTTGATCAGCCGGCTCTCGACGAACTGGGCCTGGGCCAGGGGGGCCACCACCCGCAGCACCGGCTCGTCGGGAAAGAACACGGTGCCTTCGCGCATGGCGTAGACGTCGCCGGCGAAGCGGAAGTCGCCCAGCCAGTCGAGAAAAACCGGGTGGAAGCGGCCGGTGTCGCGCAGCCAGCGCAGGTCGTCGTCGCGGAAGCGCAGGGTGGCCAGGTAATCCACCGCCTGCTCGATGCCCGCCGCCATCAGGAAGTTCCACGACGGCGGCAGGGCACGGACGAAGAATTCGAACACTGCCGTGTCGGCCATGCCCTCGTCCAGGTAGGCCTGCAACATGGTCAGTTCGTACAGGTCGGTGAGCAGGGGGCTGCAATCGGTGTTCATGGCGCGACCTCGTCCCAGATCAGGGGGAATGCGCCGAGGCGCAGCATTTCGTCCTCGGCCCGCTGCCCGTCGCCGGGGCTGACGTCCACCGGTCGCACCGCGTCGCGCAGCAGCACTGCTTCCAGCCCCTGGACCAGGGCGTCGCGCACCGTGGCCAGCACGCAGTAGTCGGTGGCCAGGCCGCCGACGAAGACCCGGCGGCAGCCCAGGCGTTGCAGGTAGGCCCCCAGGCCGGTGCCCTGGAAGGCGGAATAGGCGTCCGCCTCGGCGCTGGCGCCCTTGGAGACGACGGTGGCCCCGGCCGGTATATGCAGGCCGGCGGGGAAGGCCGCCCCCGGGCTGCCGGCGACGCAGTGGGGGGGCCAGGGGCCGCCCCGGGCCTGGAACGAGCAATGGTCCGGCGGATGCCAGTCCCGGGTGAACACCAGGGGCAGTCCCGCTTGCAGAAAGAGGTGGATGTAACGGTTGAGGGGGGCGATCACCCGGTCCCCGTCGGCCACGCCCAGGGCGCCGCCGGGCAGGAAGTCGTTCTGCACGTCCACGACGAGCAGGGCGTCGCCCGGGCCGGGCAGGCGCGGCAGGGCGGGGGCGTCCGAGGGCGGTGGCACGGCAGGGCCTCGCAGATGGGGTGCCGGGGGGCCGGGGCCAGCAGGGGGCCGTCGCGGTTGGGGCGGTCAGGCGGTCCAGTGCACCCGTAGCAGGTTGCGCCCCGGGCTGTAGCGGAAGTCCAGGGTGCCCCGGCAGGCCCGGTGCAGGGCCTCGCCGATGCGCCGGGCCAGGTGGGTGTCGGTGGTGGTCACCAGCCACTCTCCCTCGCCTTCCTCGATGGCCATGACCCGGGCCTGGGCGCTGCCGTCGCCGCCTTTACCGTTCCGTCCGGCTTCCTCGTGGCGGATCAGGCGCAGCAGTTCGCCGCGCCGGGCGCCGAGGTCGGCACCGTGCAGGATCACGTAACCGGCGGGGAAGTGGTCGCGCAAACGCAGGCAGGCCGGGCATAGGGTGTTGCCGGCCGGGGCGTCCTCGTCGGGATGGCGGACCCAGCGGCCCTGGCGGTACACCGCGCCGCAGCCGGTGCAGGCGGCGGGCTGCCGCAGCTTGGCGCTGCGCCGGTAGCTGTCGTGAATCTTCTCTTCCCAGAGCTGGTGGCGTCCGGCGGAAACCGGGCCCCGGGCGGGCAGGTGGTGGGTTTTCATGGCGGGGGCTCCCGGCGGCGGCGACGCTTCCGCCATGGTGCTCCGGCCGCTGGCCGGAGCCGGGCGGGGCGGCCTGGATGGACTCCCACTTCACTATATATGCCGGCTCGGCGAGGGAAAGGCCATTTTGCTGGACGATGGCGACGGCTGTGCTGTAATCAAGAGAAGGCCCGGCGGCCGGGGCATCGCGCCGCCGCGCCGGCCCTGAGGAGGCTGCCATGGAGCGTCCCGCCGGAACCCGAACCTGCCTCTATTCCCCCGCTCAGCTGGAGGCGGTGGTGGCTGCCATGGCCGCCCGCCTCGCTCCCCTGGTGGCCGGCCGGCCCCGGCTGGGGGTGGTGGGCATCCTGCGCCGGGGTGCGCCCCTGGCGGACCGCCTGGCGGCGGCCCTGGTCGGTTTGGGCGTGGCACCGCCGCTGCGCCTGGACCTGGCGATCAAACGCTACGCCGACGACCTGACCCTGCTCCACCCGGACACCCGCTTCACCGAACAGGCCGGCCAGGCCGAACTGGACTTGGCCGGCTACACCCTGGTGGTGGTGGACGACGTGCTGTACACCGGCCATTCCCTGCTCCGGGCGGTAGGCTACCTGGCCGCCAAGGGGCCTGCCGAGATTCGCGTCGCCGTGCTGGTTGACCGGGGCGTGGCGCGCCTGCCGCTGCGCGCCGACGTGGCCGGGCTGCGCCTCGACGTGGCGCCGCCGGACGTGGTGGAGTGCAACGTGCCGCCCTACGAGGCGGATTTCCGCATCGAACTGCTCCAACTGGAGCGGCGGCCCGCCGCCTGAGCCGGACGGGGGGATGCGCCATGTGGTTCGCCGACCGGGATGACGCCGCCGACCTGCTGGCCCGGGCCTTGGCGCCGTGGCGGGGGCAGCATCCCCTGGTGCTGGCCGTTCCCCGGGGCGGGGTACCGATGGGGCGGCGCATCGCCGCTGCCCTGGACGGGGAGCTGGACGTGGTGCTGGTGCGCAAGCTGGGGGCGCCGGGAATGCCCGAATTCGCCATCGGCGCGGTGGACGAGTCGGGCTGGACTTGGCTGGCCGACCATGCCCGGCTGGCCGGGGCGGACGACGCCTACGTGGCCCGGGAGAGCGCTGCACAACGGGAGGTGATGCGCCGCCGCCGCGCCCGCTACACCCCGGTGCGCCCGCCCATCGATCCGGCCGGCCGGGTGGCGATCGTGGTGGACGACGGCCTGGCCACCGGCGCCACCATGCTGGCCGCCCTGCACGCGGTGCGTGCCCGGGGACCGCGGTGGCTGATCTGCGCCGTGCCCGTGGCCTCCCGGGAGGCCCTGGCCCTGGTGCGCCCCTGGTGCGACGAGGCAGTGTGCCTGTCCGTGCCCGACGACTTCGCGGCGGTGGGCCAGTACTACCGGGAATTCGACCAGGTGGACGACGATCGGGTGGTGGCCGCCCTGGCAATGCCGGCGCGACCGGAGCCGGAGCCAGGTTCCGTCTCCGATCCCGACGCCAACTCCAATTCCAATTCGGGCTCCGGCGCCTGAGGGGCCGGGCCGCGCCGCATCAGAGGAAGCGGTCGAGAATCTTGCGGCTGCCCTTGTCCAGGGCCGCCAGGTCGCGGATCAGGTAGTGGATGCCGTGGCTGTCGGCGATCAGCAGCCGCCCCTGGGCGAGGCGGCGGATGTCTTCCTCGCCCTTGAGGACGAAGGCGGTGGCGCCCCGGTCCGTATCCACCTCCCAGGTGCTCGGCGTGACGAAGCTGGAGACGGCGCGGATGCGCTGGATCAGGGGCATGAACTCGCGGCCGGCCAGTTCCTCGGCGACCAGGCTGCGCGCCGGCTCGGGGAGGGCGTCGAGGCGGTCGATCCAGACCAGCTCGTGGCCGTCGGCGGAAACCAGGGACAGGCCGCCGTCGGGGGCGGAGATGGGGAAGGCGCGCACCGGCACCACGCCGGCGTGGGTTTCGCCGGCGGCGTCGGTCAGTTCCAGCCGGCCGTTGGCGGCGCGGCGCAGGGTGAAGGCGGGCAGGGGGGCGGGGGTGGCGGTCATCGCGGGGTCTTTCGCGGGGCGCGGTCAGTCGTTTTCGCCGGCGGCGGAGGGGGAGGAAGATTCCTCGCTGTCGGCGTTGCGCGCCTGGGCCTGGTAGAGGCGGTAGTAGTGGCCTTCCAGGGCCATCAGCTCGTCGTGGTTGCCCACTTCGACGATCTGGCCCCGGTCCATCACCACCAGCCGGTCGGCCTTGCGCAGGGTGGACAGGCGGTGGGCGATGGCGATGGTGGTGCGGCCCTGCACCAGGTTGTCCAGGGCCTTCTGGATTTCCTTCTCGGTGGTGGTATCCACCGACGAGGTGGCTTCGTCCAGGATCAAGAGGCGCGGGTTGATCAGCAGGGCCCGGGCGATGGAGATGCGCTGGCGCTCGCCGCCGGACAGGGCCTGGCCGCGCTCGCCCACCAGGGAGTCGTAGCCGTGGGGCAGGCGCAGGATGAAGTCGTGGGCGTGGGCGGCCCGGGCGGCGGCGATGATCTCGTCGCGGGTGGCGTCGGGTTTGCCGTAGGCGATGTTCTCGGCGATGGTGCCGAAGAACAGGAAGGGTTCCTGCAACACCAGGCCGATGTTGCGCCGGTAGTCGGCGATGGGCACCGAGCGGATGTCCACCCCGTCGATCAGGATCGCCCCCTCGGCCACGTCGTAGAAGCGGCAGATGAGGTTGACCATGGTGCTCTTGCCCGAGCCGCTGTGGCCCACCAGGCCGATCATCTCGCCCGGGGCGATGGACAGGTTCATGCCCCGGATCACCGCCCGGTTGCCGTAGCGGAAGCCGATGTCGCGGATGTCGATGCGGCCCTTTACCTCGGGCAGGAGCACCGGATGGGCCGGCTCGGGCACGCTGGAGACGTGGTCGAGGATGTCGAAGATGCGCTTGGCGCCGGCGGCGGCCTTCTGGGTCACCGAGACGATGCGGCTCATGGAGTCGAGCCGGGTGTAGAAGCGGCCGATGTAGGCGAGGAAGGCGGTGAGCACGCCGACGGTGATCTGGTCGCGGGAGATCTGCCACACGCCGAAGGCCCACACCACCAGCAGGCCCACCTCGGTGAGCAGGGTGACGGTAGGGGTGAACAGGGACCACACCTTGTTCACCCGGTCGTTGACCGCCAGGTTGTGCAGGTTGGCCTCGCGGAAGCGTGCCGCCTCGCGCTTTTCCTGGGCGAAGGCCTTGACCACGCGGATGCCCGGGATGGTGTCGGCGAGCACGTTGGTCACCTCGGACCAGATGCGGTCCACCTTCTCGAAACCGTGGCGCAGCTTGTCGCGCACCACGTGGATCATCCAGGCGATGAAGGGCAGGGGCAGCAGGGTCACCAGGGCCAGCCAGGGGTTGATCGACACCAGGATCGCCGCGGTCATGACGATCATCAGCACGTCGGTGGCGAAGTCGAGCAGGTGCAGCGACAGGAACACGCAGATGCGGTCGGTTTCGGAACCGATGCGCGCCATCAGGTCGCCGGTGCGCTTGCCGCCGAAGTATTCCTGGGACAGCTTGAGCAGGTGCTCGTAGGTGGTGGTGCGCAGGTCGGCGCCGATGCGCTCCGACACCAGGGCCAGGATGTAAGTCTTGGCCCAGCCCAGGCCCCAGGCCACCAGGGCGGCGCCGAGCAGGCCGCCCAGGTACAGGGTGACCAGGCCCACGTCGATGGGGGTGCCGTTCTGGTAGGGGATCAGCACCTTGTCCATCAGCGGCATGGTCAGGTAGGGCGGCACCAGGGTGGCGGCGGTGGACGCCAGGGTGAGCAGGAAGCCGGCCAGGAGCCGGCCGTTGTAGGGCTTGGCGAAGCGCCACAGGCGGAACAGGGTCCAGGTGGACGGCGGGGTGGCGGTCTCCCGGGTGCAGATCGGGCACTCGTCCTGGCCGGCGGGCAGGGGCGCCTTGCACTGGGGGCAGATCCCGGCGTCGGGCACCGCTTCCGGCGTGCCGCTCACCAGGCTGTCGCGCAGGCTCTCGAAGCGGTCGATCAGGCGCAGGGCCGCCGGGTTGTGGCCCAGGGTGTAGCGCCAGGCGGCCAGGTGCCGTGGGGCGCCGCCGCTGGTGTCGATCAGTTCCAGGGTGCCCACGCCGGCGTGGTCGGAATGCTGCACGGCGAGGCCAGCACCCAGGTTCCAGGACTGCCAGGTCGTGTCGCCGGGGGCGCGGGCGAGCAGGCGCCGGTCGGTCAGCGCCACCAGGCCGGGGGCGAAGCGCAGGCGCGCATCCAGGTCGGTTTCGACCCAGGCTGCCAGGGTCTCGCCGGCGGCGACGGGGGGCGCGGCGTCGCCGGCCCAGTGCCCGGGCAGGGCGGCGGGGGCGGCGGAAAGGGCGGGGAGGCTGGTCGCAGCGGAAGAAACGGTGCTCATCGGGAAATACCTTTCCGCGCCGGGGCGGAAAGCCAGGAAAGTGACGCCGCCGTTCCGGCGGGGACGGCCCGGTGCGGCGACGTGAATCCGGAGCATTGCCCTCCCGCGGACGGGAGCGCGAGAGGGTGATAACGCCGGGGAAACGGCCGGGCGGCGGGGCGTTCGCGCCATGCCGGCGAGGGCGGGCGGAAACACCGGCGGGGCCGGGCCAGGGGCACAGTATACCGAAGCACCGGCGGCGGTTTTTCACCGTTGTTGGCGGAAAAATCGCCGCCGCCGCGCGCGGGGCGCGACGAAGGGGGCGGCGGAGTTGTATGATCCCCGTTACAGCACGTTACACGGTGGCGGACCGGTGCAGTAAACCCAATCCGGGCCTGCCACGTTAATGGGTTGGCGAACTTCCCCTTTTAGTTTTGCCGCGCACCCAGCCAGTACGTCCGGCCACACCCTTGGATTTATGAAAAAGAAAGACATTGAGTTCCTGCGCATCGTTTCCCTGCGCGGACCGAATATCTGGACCTACCGGCCGGCTCTCGAAGCCTGGGTCGATATCGGCGAACTGGAGGAATGTCCCTCCAACACCATCCCCGGCTTCTACGAGCGTCTTTCCAGCTGGCTTCCCTCCCTGATCGAGCACCGGTGCAGCTACGGCGAGCGCGGCGGCTTCCTGCGCCGGGTCCAGGAAGGCACCTGGCCGGCCCACATCCTCGAACACGTCACCCTCGAATTGCAGAACCTGGCCGGCCTGCCCGGCGGCTTCGGCAAGGCCCGGGAAATGTCCACCCGCGGCGTCTACAAGGTGATCGTCCGCGCCTGGCATGAAGAGGTCACCCGCGCCGCCCTGCACGCCGCCCGGGACCTGGTGATGGCCGCCATCGAGGACCGGCCCTTCGACGTCGCCGCGGCGGTCGAGCACCTACGCGACCTGACCGATTCCCTGTGCCTGGGGCCGAGCACCGCCTGCATCGTGGATGGCGCCGACGACCGGGACATCCCCTACACCCGCCTGTCCGAGGCCAACCTGGTGCAACTCGGCTACGGCGCCGCCCAACGGCGCATCTGGACTGCCGAGACCGACCGCACCAGCGCCATCGCCGAAGGCATCTCCCGGGACAAGGACCTGACCAAGACCCTGCTGTCGTCCTGCGGCGTGCCGGTGCCCGAGGGCCGCCTGGTGGACGACGTGGAGGACGCCTGGGACGCCGCCGAGGACATCGGCCTGCCGGTGGTGGTCAAGCCCTACGACGGCAACCACGGCCGGGGCGTGTTCACCAACCTGACCACCCGCGAGGAAGTCGAGGCCGCCTATGCGGTGGCCGTCGATGAAGGCAGCGGCGTCATCGTCGAGCGCTTCATTCCCGGCAACGAGCACCGCCTGCTGGTGGTGGGCGGCAAGATGGTCGCCGCCGCCCGGGGCGACATGGCCTGCGTGGTCGGCGACGGCCGCTCCACGGTGAGCGAACTGATCGAGAGCCAGATCAACTCCGACCCGCGCCGCGGCCGCAGCGAGGACCACCCGCTCAATTTCATCCGCCTCGATTCCGCCGCCCGTCTGGAACTGTCGCGCCAGGGCCTCTCCGGCGACGCGGTGCCCGCCGAGGGCCGCACCGTGCTGGTCCAGCGCAGCGGCAACGTGGCCATCGACGTCACCGACGAGGTCCATCCGGACGTGGCCGCCGCCGTCTCCCTGGCCGCCCGGGTGGTGGGCCTGGACATCGCCGGGGTCGATCTGGTGGCCGAGGACATTTCCCGTCCCCTCGAAGAACAGGGCGGCGCCATCGTCGAGGTCAACGCCGGCCCCGGCCTGCTGATGCACCTCAAGCCTGCCGAGGGCAAGCCCCGCCCGGTGGGCCGGGCCATCGTCGACCACCTCTTCCCCGAGGGCGAGGACGGCCGCATCCCCATCGTCGGCGTCACCGGCACCCACGGCAAGACCGTGGTCGCCCGGGTGGTGTCCCGCCTCCTCAGCCTGAGCGGCAAGCACACCGGCCTGGCGTGCAGCGACGGCCTGTTCCTCGACCGCCGCCAGGTGGAAAAGGCCGACAGCGCCAACTGGGCCGCCGCCCGCCGCGTGCTGCTCAACCGCTCGGTGCAGGCCGCCGTGTTCGAGAACAGCCCCCGCGCCATCTTCAGCGAGGGCCTGGCCTACGACCGCTGCCAGGTGGGTGTGGTCACCAACCTCAACGGCGCCGAGGGCCTGGCCGATCTGGACGTGTTCGAGCCGGACCAGGTGTACAAGGCCCTGCGCACCCAGGTGGACGTGGTGCTGCCCTCTGGGGTGGCGGTGCTCAACGCCCGGGACCCCCAGGTGGTGGAAATGGCGCCCCTGTGCGACGGCGAGGTGATCTTCTTCGGCCTGTCCGCCGACCTGCCGGCCCTGGCCGAGCATCGCGCCGCCGGCGGCCGCGCCGTGTTCGTGGGCGATGGCCAGGTGGTTCTGGCCAAGGGAAGCGACGAGACGCCGCTCACCGCCGTCACCGCCGTGCCCCTGGTGGCCGCGGGCGGCAGCGTGGACGACCTGCAGGTCGAGAACCTGCTCGCCGCAGTCGGCGCCGCCTGGGCCCTGGGCATTGCCCCCGAGCTGATCCGGGCCGGGGTCGAGACCTTCGACGTGCTGCCCGGCGAGCCGGGCAAGCGCGCCTGAGCGATCCGTCGCGGACCCGACACCCGTCCCCATCCGAACGAGGCCGACCTCATTCTTCATAGCGGCCGCCGCCCGATGACGCGAGGCGCGGCGGCCGGGACCAACAGGAAATCGTCTTCATGGAAGTTACGCGAATCCGCGCCCTGCGCGGCCCCAACCTGTGGAGCCGGCACACGGCCATCGAGGCCATCGTCACCTGCGACGAGCCGGAGCGCTCCCTGGCCAGCCTGGGCGAGTTCGAGGCCCGTCTGCGCGCCCGCTTCCCCGAGATCGGATCGCTGCAATCCATCAGTCAGGCCGAGCAGATTTCCCTGGCCCACGCCCTGGAAGCCGCGGCCCTGGGGCTCCAGGCCGAGGCCGGCTGCCCGGTGACCTTCAGCCGTACCGGCGCCACGGTGGAACCCGGGGTGTACCAGGTGGTGGTCGAATACACCGAAGAGGCGGTGGGCCGCCTGGCCTTCGACCTGGCCGAGGCCCTGTGCCGCGCCGCCCTGGACGACGCCCCCTTCGACCTGGCCGGCGCCCTGGCCCAGTTGCGCGAACTGGACGAGGACGAGCGCCTCGGCCCCTCCACCGGCTCCATCGTCGCCGCCGCCGTGGCCCGGGGCATCCCCTTCCGCCGCCTGACTTCGGGCAGCCTGGTCCAGTTCGGCTGGGGCAGCAAGCAGCGCCGCATCCAGGCCGCCGAGACCGACCTGTCCAGCGCCATCGCCGAATCCATCGCCCAGGACAAGGAGCTGACCAAGAAGCTGCTCCACGCCGCCGGGGTGCCGGTGCCCACCGGCCGGCCGGTGAAGGACGCCGAGGACGCCTGGGCCGCCGCCCAGGAGATCGGCGGGCCGGTGGTGGTCAAGCCCCAGGACGGCAACCAGGGCAAGGGCATCACCGTGAACATCCAGACCCGGGAACAGGTGCTGGCCGCCTATGCCGCCGCCGTGGAGTTCCGCGACGACATCATGGTCGAGCGCTTCCTGCCCGGCCAGGACTACCGGGTGCTGGTGGTGGGCGACAAGATGGTCGCCGCCGCCCGGCGCGAGCCGCCCCACGTCATCGGCGACGGCGTGCACACCGTGCGCGAACTGGTGGACCTGGTTAACAGCGACCCGCGCCGCGGCGAGGGCCACGCCACCTCCCTGACCAAAATCCGCTTCGACGACATCGCCCTGGCCCGCCTGGCCGAGCAGGGCTACACCGCCGAGTCCGTGCCGCCCAAGGGCGCCCGGGCGATCCTGCGCAACAACGCCAACCTGTCCACCGGCGGCACCGCCACCGACGTCACCGACGACGTGCACCCCGAGCTGGCCGCCCGGGCCGTGGCCGCGGCCAAGATGGTGGGCCTGGACATCGCCGGCGTGGACGTGGTCTGCGAGACCGTGCACAAGCCCCTGGAAGAGCAGGGCGGCGGCATCGTCGAGGTGAATGCCGCCCCCGGCCTGCGCATGCACCTGCAACCCTCCTACGGCAAGGGCCGCGCCGTGGGCGAGGCCATCGTCGCCAACATGTACAAGGACGGCGACGACGGCCGCATCCCGGTGGTGGCGGTGGCCGGCACCAACGGCAAGACCACCACGGTGCGCCTGATCGCCCACTTGCAGACCGTCTCCGGCCTGCGCGTCGGTATGACCGGCACCGACGGCGTGTACATCGCCGGCCGGCGCATCGACACCGGCGACTGCTCCGGCCCGAAGAGCGCGCGCAACGTGCTGCTCCATCCGGACGTGGATGCCGCCGTGCTCGAAACCGCCCGGGGCGGCGTGCTGCGCGAGGGCCTGGCCTTCGACCGCTGCAACGTGGCGGTGGTGACCAACATCGGCATCGGCGACCACCTGGGCCTGTCCTACATCAACACCGTGGAAGACCTGGCGGTGGTCAAGCGCGTCATCGTGCAGAACGTGGCGCCCAGTGGGGTGGCCGTGCTCAACGCCGCCGATCCCCACGTGGTCGTCATGGCCGATTCCTGCCCGGGCACGGTGACCTTCTTCGCCCTGGACCGCAGCCATCCGGTGATGGCCACCCACCGCGCCCAGGGCAACCGGGTGCTGTACCGGGACGGGGACTCCATCGTCGCCGCCCAGGGCGCCAACGAAGTGCGCCTGGCCCTGGCCGGGGTGCCGCTGACCCGCAACGGGGCGATCCTCTTCCAGGTCGAGAACGTGATGGCCGCCGTGGGCGCCGCCTGGGCCCTGGGCCTGGACTGGGACGTGATCCGCCGCGGCCTGGCGACCTTCGTCAGCGACGACAGCACCGCCCCGGGGCGTTTCAACCTGTTCGACTACAAGGGCGCCACCCTGATCGCCGACTACGGCCACAACCCGGACGCCATCCAGGCCCTGGTGAACGCCGTGGACGCCCTGCCGGCCAAGCGCCGCTCGGTGGTGATCAGCGGTGCCGGCGACCGCCGCGACGAGGATATCCGCCGCCAGACCGAAATCCTCGGCGACGCCTTCGACGAGGTGCTCCTCTACCAGGATGCCTGCCAGCGCGGCCGCGCCGACGGCGAGGTGCTGGGCCTGCTGCGCCAGGGCCTGGCCAACGCCAAGCGCACCGTGACGGTGGACGAGATTCGCGGCGAATTCCTGGCCATCGACACCGCCCTGGAGCGCTTGCAGGATGGGGACTTGTGCCTGATCTTGATCGACCAGGTGGAAGAGGCCCTGGCCCACATCAAGCAACGCATCGCCAACGCCTGACCTTGGGCCCCTCGCATTGAGGGGTGCCAACGACAAGGCCCGCCGGGATGACCGGCGGGCCTTGTCGTTTTTTCGTCCTGCCAAGCGCGGGGCGGGGCGGCCTTCAGCGGCCGGTGAGCCAGGCCGGCGGGCGCTTTTCCAGGAAGGCGGCGATGCCTTCCCGGCCCTCGTCGCTGGCGCGGATGGCGGTGATGCGTCGGGCCGTGTCCTCCATCACCGCCGGGCCGATCGGCTGGCCGGCCACGGCGCCGATCAGGTCCTTGCACGCCCCCACGGCCTGGGGGCTGTTGGCGGCCAGGGCGCCGGCCAGGGCGGCCACCTTGGCGTCCAGTTCGGCCTCGTCGCCGGCCAGTTCGTGCACCAGGCCCAGGCGGTGGGCGGTGCCGGTATCGAAGCGCTCGGCGGTGAGCATGTAGCGGCGGGCCTGGCGCTCGCCCAGGGCGGCGATCACGTAGGGGCTGATCACCGCCGGCAGAATGCCCAGCTTGACCTCGGTCAGGGCCAGAGGCTGGCCGGCCAGGGCCACCGCCATGTCGCAGGCGGCGATCAACCCGACGCCCCCGCCGTAGGCGGCGCCCTGGACCCGGGCGATGGTCGGTTTGCCCAGGCTGTGCAGGGTGTGCAGCATGGCCGCCAGGCGGCGCGAGTCGGCCAGGTTCTCGTCGCTGCTGTAGGCGGCGGCCCGCTTCATCCAGTTCAGGTCGGCGCCGGCGCAAAAGCTCTTGCCAGCGGAGGCCAGCACCACCACCCGCACGGCGGGGTGGGCGGCCAGTTCCTTGAGGGCGGCGTCGAGTTCGCCCACCAGCACGTCGTCGAAGGCGTTGTGCCGCTCAGGGCGGTTCAGGGTCAGGGTGCCCACCGGGCCGTCCCGGTCGAGGCGCAGGGTGGCGTAGGCGGAGAATGCGGGGTCGAGGTCGGACATGGGGAGTACCTTCGGGAGCGTCCGGGGGAAATTCCGGGCAAAAGAAAGGCCGCCCGCGGGCGGCCCCAAGGGGAGAGACGGGGAGGCCTTACTGGACCAGGGTCCAGTCGCCGTTCTTGATTTCCAGCAGGCGGAAGGCGGACAGGTCGAGGCCCATGTGGTCGGTGGGGGACATGGTCACCTTGCCGCCGGTGCCGATGTAGCCCTTGGTGGCTTCGATGGCGTCGCGCACCTTGGCCTTGTCGGTGCCGCCGGCGCGCTTGATGGCGTCCACCGCCAGCATCAGGCCGTCGTAGGCGTGGCCGCCGAAGGTGGACACGTCGGCCTTCCACTTTTCGTTGAAGGCCTTGGTGTAGGCCACCACCACCGGCTTTTGCGGATCGCTGGCGGGCAGCTTGTCGGCCACCAGCAGGGCCGCGGCGGGCAGGCGCACGCCCTCGGCGGCGGGGCCGGAGAGCTTGATGTACTCCTCGGAGGCCACGCCGTGGGACTGGTAGAGGGGCAGGGTGATGCCCAGCTGCTTGTAGTTCTTGGTGACGATGGCCGGGCCCTGGCCGAGACCGAACACGAACACCGCCTGGACGCCCGGGGCGTTCTTGATCTTGGTCAGCTGCGGGCTGACGTCGGTGTCCTTGGGTCCGTAGGTTTCGTTGGCCACCAGGGTGATGCCGTACTTGCCGGCCACCGCCTCGGTCTCCTTCTTGCCGGACTGGCCGAAGCCGCTGGTTTCGGAGAGCAGGGCCACCTTGGCGATGCCGCGCTTCTTCATGTCCTCGAACACCTTCTCGGCGGCCATGCGGTCGGTGTGGGGAGTCTTGAACACCCACTTCTTCACCGGCTCGACGATCACGACCGCCCCGGCCAGGGAGATGAAGGGCACGCCGGCGCGCTCGACCAGGGGCACCATCGACATGGTGGAGCCGGTGGTGGTGCCGCCGACGATGACGTCCACCTTGTCGTCGTCGATCAGGCGCTTGGCGAAGCTGTTGGCCTTGTTGGCGTCGCTGCCGTCGTCGTAGTGCACCAGTTGCAGGGGACGGCCCAGGACGCCGCCCTTCTTGTTGATGTCGTCCACGTACATCTGCAGGGTCTTCAACTCCGGGTCGCCGAGGAAGGCGGCGGGGCCGGTGACCGACAGGATGGACCCGATCTTGATCGGATCGGCGGCGAAGGCGCCGGAGATGCCGCCCAGTACCAGGGCGCTACCGGCCAGCAGGGTTTTCCAGGACTTCTTCATGGGTGTCTCCTCCACTCAAGTGGTGTTACGTATTGTAGAAAGAATTCTATATAAAAAAATTCTTTTGGCTATACCCGTTCGATGATCAGGGCTATTCCCTGGCCTACGCCGATGCACATGGTGCACAGGGCGTAGCGGCCGCCGCGCCGGTGCAGCTCGTACATGGCGGTGGTGACCAGGCGGGCGCCGCTCATGCCCAGGGGGTGGCCCAGGGCGATGGCGCCGCCGTTGGGGTTCACCCGGGCCTCGTCGTCGCGCAGGCCCAGGTCGCGCAGCACGGCCAGAGCCTGGGCGGCGAAGGCCTCGTTGAGCTCGATGACGTCCATCTGCTCCAGGGTCAGGCCGGTTTGGGCCAACACCTTGCGCACCGCCGGCGCCGGGCCGATGCCCATGATGCGCGGCGGTACCCCGGCGGTGGCCATGCCCACCACCCGGGCCTTCGGCGTCAGGCCGTGGCGTTGGGCGGCGTCGGCCGAGGCGACCAGCAGGGCGCAGGCCCCGTCGTTCACCCCCGAGGCGTTGCCGGCGGTGACGGTCAGTTCCGGGCCGTTCACCCCCTTCAGCTTGGCCAGGCTTTCCAGGGTGGTGTCCGGGCGGGGATGCTCGTCGGTGTCCACCACCTTGGGCTCGCCCTTCTTCTGCGCCAGCACCACCGGCACGATCTCGTCGGCGAAGCGGCCGGCGGCGTGGGCGGCGGCCCAGCGCTGCTGGGAGCGCAGGGCGAAGGCGTCCTGGTCGGCCCGGGCGATGGCGAAGTCGGCGGCCACGTTGTCCGCCGTCTGGGGCATGGAATGGGTCTCGTAGAGCGCCTTCATGCGCGGATTGACGAAGCGCCAGCCGATGGTGGTGTCGTAGATCGCCGCCTGGCGCGAGAAGGCGCTGTCGGCCTTGCCCATGACGAAGGGGGCGCGGGACATGCTTTCCACCCCGCCGGCGATCAGCAGGCCGGCCTCGCCGGCCTTGATCGAGCGGGCGGCCAGGCCCACCGCGTCCATGCCCGAACCGCACAGGCGGTTCACCGTGGTGCCCGGCACGTCCACCGGCAGACCGGCCAGCAGGGCCGACATGCGCGCCACGTTGCGGTTGTCCTCGCCGGCCTGGTTGGCGCAGCCGTAGATCACGTCGTCCACCGCCGCCCAGTCCACCTTGGCGTTGCGTTCCATCAGGGCCTGCATCGGCATCGCCCCCAGGTCGTCGGCGCGCACCCCGGAGAGGGCGCCGCCGTAGCGGCCGATGGGGGTGCGGATGGCGTCGCAGATGTAGGCCTGGCTTGCAGAATGATTCATGGCTTATCCCCGCTGCTGGCGTTCGTCGATGACGCGCTTGGCCTTGCCCACCTGGGTGCGCGGGATCTGGCCGAACTCCAGCACCGTGACCTTGGAGGACACGCCGATCAGGGTCTTGATCTGGTGCTGCAAGGTCTTGGCGATGGCCTGGATCTCGCCGGCCGAGAGGATGCCGGACTGGGGCAGTTGCAGCTCGCAGCGCACCTCCAGCTCGTCGAGCAGGCCGGAGCGGGTCACCACCAGCTGGTAGTTCCCGGACAGGCGCGTCTCGCGCAGGATCTGCTCTTCGATCTGGGTGGGGAAGACGTTCACGCCGCGGATGATCAGCATGTCGTCGGAGCGGCCGGTGATCTTGCCCATGCGCCGGAAGCTGCGCGAGGTGGGCGCCAGCAGCCGGGTCAGGTCCCGGGTGCGGTAGCGGATGATCGGCATCGCCTCCTTGGACAGGGAGGTAAACACCAGCTCGCCCTCGCTGCCGTCGGGCAGCACCTCGCCGGTGGAGGGGTCGATGATCTCGGGGTAGAAGTGGTCTTCCCAGATCACCGGGCCGTCCTTGGATTCGATGCACTCGCTGGCCACGCCGGGGCCCATCACTTCAGAGAGGCCGTAGATGTCCATGGCGTCGATGCCCAGCTTGCGCTCGATTTCGGCGCGCATCCCCTCGCCCCAGGGTTCGGCGCCGAAGATGCCGACCTTGAGCGAACAGGCGGCCGGGTCCAGGCCCTGCTTGATGAACTCCTCGGCGATCACCAGGGCGTAGGACGGGGTCACCATGATGATGTCCGGCTTGAAGTCCTGGATGAGCTGGATCTGCTTCTCGGTCTGGCCGCCGGACATGGGCACCACGGTGCAGCCGGCCCGCTCGGCGCCGTAGTGGGCGCCCAGGCCGCCGGTGAACAGGCCGTAGCCGTAGGCCACGTGCACCATGTCGCCGGGGCGGCCGCCGGCGGCGCGGATCGAGCGCGCCACCAGGTTGGCCCAGGTGTCGATGTCCTTCAGGGTGTAGCCCACCACCGTCGGCTTGCCGGTGGTGCCGGACGAAGCGTGCACCCGGGCGACCTTCTCCCGCGGCACGGCGAACATGCCGAAGGGGTAGTTGTCGCGCAGGTCGTGCTTGGTGGTGAAGGGAAACCTGGCCAGGTCGGCCAGGGTCTTCAGGTCCTCGGGATGGACCCCCACTTCGTCGAACTTCTTGCGGTAGTGGGGGACGTTCTCGTAGGCGTTGCGCAGGGTGGTCTTGAGCCGTTCGAGTTGCAGGGCGGCGATCTCGTCGCGGCTGGCCTTTTCGATCGGCTCCAGGTCGCCGGGTTGGGGCTGCTTCACAGGCATGGGTTTGTCTCCAGTGTTTTAGTAGTGCGATGCCGCTCTTAGGACTGGCGGCTCGTGGTGGTCTCGGCGGCGCCCGCCAGGCCGGCGATCACCTCGCCGCTGATGCGGTACGACTTGCCCCGGAACAGGGCGACGGTCTTGCCGTGGCGGTTGCGCACGGTGATGTCGTAGACCCCGGTGCGGCCCGACGCGGAACGTTCCACCGCCTCGGCTTCCAGCTCGTCGCCGACCTTGGCCGGGGCGAGGAAGTCGATGTGGCAGGCCGAGGCCACCGTGTTCAGGTTGTAACTATTGCACGCGTAGGCGAAGGCGCTGTCGGCCAGGGTGAAGATCAGCCCGCCGTGGCACATGGCATGGCCGTTGGTCATGTCCGGGCGCACCGTCATGGCCAGGGTGGCCCGGCCCGGGCCGACGCCGACCAGGCGCATGCCGAGCGTGCGGGTGGCCTGGTCCCGGGACCACATGGCGTCGGCGACCGCCTCGGCCAACTGCTGGGCGGCCTGGGGGTCGTGGGAGGTGTGGGAGTGGCTCATCAATGCAGGTCCTTTCCGGCGTGAACCCGTTGTTGCAGGAAGGGCGAAATCCGGTAGCGGTCCTCGCCGTAGGTGGCGGCCAGATGGCCCAGCACGGCCACCACGGCGGCCGGGCCGACGCGTTCGGCCCAGGCCAGGGGGCCGCAGGGGTAGTTGGTGCCCAGGCGCATCGCCGCGTCCACCGCGTCAGGGGAACAGACGCCCTGGTTCACCGCGTCGGCGGCCTCGTTGGCGAGCATGACCACGGTGCGCATCAGCGCCAGGCCGGGCACGTCGGCCAGCTCCGCCACCGCGAACCCGGCGGCCTGGAGCAGGCCGATCGCCGCCGCGCGCACCGCCTCGGGGCATTGCAGGGCGCAGGCCAGGGCCAGGCGCGGGGCGGCGGCGTAGTCCAGGGCCAGATCGATCAGTACCGTCGCCGCCACGCCGCTTTCCGCCGCCCGACGTGTGGCGGTGCGCCCGTCGGTGACGTACAGCACCGCCCCGTCGGCCTCGGCCAGGCGGCCGTCGTCGGCCGCCGGGCTGCGGCCGTGGGCCACCCCGGCGGCGCTCAGGCGCTGGGCCAGGGCGTTGGCCGCCGGGCTGGCGCCGAACAGGGTGATCTTGGCCGGGCAGGGCGCCGCGGCGGAGCTGACCGGGGCCGCAGCCGCTGTGCTTGCGCCTTCGCCGTAGGCGTAGAAGCCCCGCCCGCTCTTGCGCCCCAGGTAGCCGGCGTTGACCAGTTCTTCCTGGACCAGGGAGGGGGTGAAGCGCGGGTCGTGGTAGTAGGCCTTCCACACCGACGAGGTGACGGCGAAGTTCACGTCGTGGCCGATCAGGTCCATCAGCTCGAAGGGCCCCATGCGGAAACCGCCGGCCTCCCGGTACAGGGCGTCCAGGGTGGCGGTGTCGGCGGCGCCCTCGCTCACCAGGCGCAGGGCCTCGGCGTAGTAGGGGCGGGCCACCCGGTTGACGATGAAGCCGGGGGTGGAGCGGGCGTGGACCGGGGTCTTGCCCCAGGCGGCGGCGGTGGCGAACAGGGTGTCGGCCACGGCCGGGGCGGTGGCCAGGCCGCTGACGATCTCCACCAGGGCCATCAGCGGCGCCGGGTTGAAGAAGTGCAACCCGGCCAGGCGCTCCGGCCGGGCCAGCCCGGCGGCGATGGCGGTGACCGAGATCGACGAGGTGTTGGTGCCGAACAGGCAGTGCTCGCCGACCCGGGCTTCCAGGTCGCGGAACAGGGCGCGCTTGGCTTCCAGGTTCTCGACGATGGCTTCCACCACCAGGGCGGCGTCGGCCAGGCCGTCGAGGGACTCGACGGCGGCGAGCCGCGATGCGGCGGCATCGGCCTGGGCGGGGTCGAGCTTGCCCTTGGCGGCCAGCTTGGCCAGGGTGGCGCGCAACTCGTCCACCGCGCGGGCGGCGGCGCCGGGGCGGTTGTCGAGCAGGCGCACCGGATGGCCGGCCAGGGCCGCCACCTGGGCGATGCCGGCGCCCATGGCGCCGGCGCCGACCACCGCCACCGGGGCGGAGGGGGGCAGGGGGGCAGCAGCGGTGGTGGCGCTCATCACTGCCCCGTGAAGCGCGGCGCGCGCTTTTCCATGAAGGCGGCCACGCCTTCCCGGTAGTCCGGCGACTGGCCCAGCTCGCGCATGGCGTCGCGCTCGGCGTCGAGCTGGGCGGCCAGGTCCTGGCTCATGGAGGCGCGCATCAGCTGGCGGGTGCGCACCAGGGCCAGGGTCGGGGCGCTGGCGAACTGGGCGGCCAGGGCGTCCACCGTGGCGGCCAGCTCGGCGTCGTCCACGCACTGCCAGATCAGGCCCCATTCGGCGGCCTTTTCCGCCGGCAGCTTTTCCGCCAGCAGGGCCAGGCCCATGGCCCGGGCCATGCCGACGCGCTGGGGCAGGAACCAGGTGCCGCCGGTGTCCGGGATCAGGCCGATCTTGGAGAAAGCCTGGAGGAAGCTGGCCGAGCGGCCCGCCACCACCACGTCGCAGGCCAGGGCCAGGCTGGCCCCGGCCCCGGCGGCCACGCCATTGACGGCGCAGACGGTGGGCACGCGCAGGTTTTGCAGGCGCAGCACCAGGGGCTTGTAGTTCTTTTCCACCGAGGCGCCCAGGTCCGGGGCGGCGTCGCCGGCGGAAACCGAGCGGTCGTTCAGGTCCTGGCCGGCACAGAAGCCCCGGCCGGCCCCGGCCAGCACCAGGACGCGGATTGCCGGGTCGGTCTCGACCCGGCTCAGGGCTTCGCGCACTTCCTCGTGCATCCGGTCGGTGAAGCTGTTGAGCCGGTCGGGCCGGTTCAGGGTGAGGCGGGCGATGCCGGCCTCGACGGTGAAGGCGATAGTTTCGAAGCTCACGGCGCCCTCCTTAGACGTGGTAGCGCCGCTGCACGACGCGGAAGCGGTTGGCGACGAAGGCCGAGTCGGCGTAGGAGGCGTTGGCCGCCGGGTTGCCGCCGGTGCCGTGGTAGTCGGAGAAGGCCGCCGACTGGTTCACGAACACGGCGCCGGTGAGGTTGATCGACAGGGCCACCTTGCCGCGCCAGGTGGCTTCGGTCATGGCGTCGATGACCTCGGGGCGGGTCGAGTAGAGGCCCACGGTGAGGGCGCCGTGCTGGCGCACCACCCGCTCCGACAGGGCGATGCCGGCGGCGGTGTCGGCCACCTTGACGACGAAGCTGATCGGACCGAAGCGCTCTTCCATGTAGGCGGCCTCGTCCGTGGCGTCGCAGGCCAGCAGCACCGGGGTGCGCACCTCGGCCAGGGGGAACTCGGGGTTGGCGATCTTCTTCGAGTCGAGCACCACCTTGCCCAGGGACGGGGCGCTGGCGATGCGGTTGAGGGTGTCGGCGGACTGGATCGCGCCGAGCACGGCGGTGGCCACTTCCGGCTTGGCCAGGAAGGCGTCGATGGCGCCGGCCAGGTCGGCGCACACCTCGTCGAAGCTCTTGTGGCCCTCGTCGGTGTCGATGCCGCCGGCGGGGACGAACAGGGCCTGGGAGGTGGTGCACATCTGGCCAGAGTAGAGGGACAGGGTGAAGGCCAGGTTCTTGAGCATGGCCCGGTAGGCGTCGGTGGAATCGACCACGATGTTGTTCACCCCGGCCAGCTCGGCATAGACCTGGGCCTGGCGGCAGTTGTCGACCAGCCACTGGCCGAAGGTGTTGCCGCCGGTGAAGTCGATGGATTTCACCGCCGGGTGGGTGGCCAGCTGCTGGGTGGCGGCGCGCTGGGGGATCACCGCCAGGGTCACCAGGTTGGGGTCGATGCCGTTTTCCGCCAGCACGGCGCGGATGGTGCGCACGGTGATGGCCGCCGGCAGGATGGCGTTGCTGTGCGGCTTGACGATCACCGGGTTGCCGGTGGACAGGGCGGCGAACAGGCCCGGGTAGGTGTTCCAGGTGGGGAAGGTGCCGCAGCCGATCACCAGGGCCACGCCTCGGCCGACGATCTCGAAGTGCTTCTGCATCACCAGGGGCGGGTTCTTGCCCTGGGGCTTCTCCCAGCGGGCCTCGGCGGGGACGAAGCTCTGCTCGCGCCAGGCGTAGGCCACCGCCTCCAGGCCCCGGTCCTGGGCGTGGGGGGCGCCGGCCTGGAAGGCCATCATCCAGCCCTGGCCGGTGGTCATCATCACCGCGTGGGCCAGTTCGAAGCTCTGCTTGTTGAGGCGGTCGAGAATTTCCAGGCAGACCCCGGCGCGGCCGGCGGCGCCGATCTTCTGCCAGCCGACCATGGCCGCCAGGCCGGCGTCGATCAGGGCCTGGGGGTCGCATTGCGGGTAGGAGACGCGCAGCGGCAGGCCGTAGGGGGAGGCCTCGTCGCCGGCCCAGCCGGTCGTCCCGGGCTGGTCCAGTTCGAAGCGCTTGCCCAGGTGGGCCTCGAAGGCGCGCTTGCCGTCGTCCATGGCGGTCTCGCCATAGACCTTGGGGCTGGGCATTTCCGCGTAGGCGGACCAGTAGCCGCGGTTCTGGATGGCGGCCAGGGCGCCGTCCAGGGTGGCCCGATGCTTTTCGAACAGGGGGTGAACCATCGTTGTCTCCATCTTTCCGTTGGGGTGGGCGCGAGGGCCTGGTAATCAGTGGTGCCCAGGACCCCGATGGGGAAGGGCATGAATTACACGTTACAAAACGAGTTACGCCGTGTCAATGGTTTGTATCATATCGAGCGGCGGACAGGAAACTTGTGCGCCCGCGGCGGCTCATCCCCGGAATGGCCCGGAATAACGTGTTCATGCCGCTTTGTGGCTGTTCAAGGCCCATAACGAGGGGGGTAGAGGAGGGGCGGAAAACGCCGGGTCCCGATTCGTCGCCCGCTGCCTGGCCAAAAAATACGATACAAAAAACGTTGACAAACGATTTTGTAGGTAACATGATGAATTGGACGGCACGGGTGACGACGCTCGGCCGGGCACCTTGAAACCACACATAGCTGGAGGAGATATGGCAAACCACAAGGAACGTTTTTCCGATTCGATGGAGCTCCCGCCCGAGACTCAGCAACCGAACGTCTACCCCCTGTCCTGGCACTCCCACACCAAGAAGCTGCAAGAAGTCTGGGAGGCCGCCCTGCGTGAGAACTGGGACCCCGAAAAGCTGCCCTGGGACACCCTGGACGTGGACAGCTATTCCTGGGAAGAGCGGGAAGCCATCGCCTACTGGTGGACCCTGCTGTCGGTGTTCGACGCGTCCGCCCCCCCGGTCTTCGCCGAGGCCCTGATCAAGACCTACGAGGTCCATGAAGAAGATCCGGTGCGCAAGTGCTTCTTCTCCGTGACCCGCGACGAGCAGAACCACGAAATCATGTGCGGCCTGGCCATCACCAAGCTGCTCGCCCACCCCGATCCCATCACCTACGAGCCCAAGACCGACCTGGGCCGTCGCCTGCAGAAGAACGCCAAGTGGCTGTACTTCAACGGCGGCCGCTACTGGACCGGCTACAAGCAGGCCGTGCCCAAGTACGACCTGGCCGTGCTGTTCAGCTCCTTCCTGATGGGCGAGATTGCCGCCGCCACCATCTTCAAGCAGATGTACGACAACTCCCGGGAAGCGGTCTTCAAGGAAGGCTTCCGCAACATCGGCCGGGACGAAGGCCGCCACATGGCCATCTGCATGGCGGTGATGGAGCGCGACTATCCCAAGCTCAACCAGGCCAACAAGGACGTGGTGACCAAGCAGATCCGCGCCGGCTACCTGTTCCTCTCCGCCGTGCTGTTCGAGCCGCCGATGGAGTTCTGGGACCTGCCCTCCGACTTCATCGCCACCCAGCGCGAAGCCGAGGAAGTGGCGCGCATGGCCGGCTTCGGCATCCCGACCTACGAGATGAAGCTGGAAAACTGGCGCAACGCCATGCTCAACCTGAAGGGCGTACTCGACCGCTACGGCATCGAGTTCCCGGCGATCCCCGAAGTGGGCATCACCGGCAAGGAAATCAGCGACGTCGAGATGGACGACATCATCCCGGTGTTCTGATCGCCGCCCAGCCGGCAGCGCGCAGTACCGAAAGGGCCGGCCGGGTGGCCGGCCCTTTCACCCCAAGAGAAACCGATAAAAGCAACGAGGAGAGACGTTCCATGGCCCGTATCGTCATGCAACCTTCCGGCCGCGCGGTCGAATGCCGCTCCGGCGACACCGTCCTGATGGCCCTGGAGAATGCGGGCTACGCACTGCCCAACAACTGCCGGGCCGGCGCCTGCGGCGAATGCAAGGTCAAGGTGCTGTCCGGCCAGTTCGACCAGGGCATCGTCCTCGACATGGCCCTGTCCGCCGACGAGCGTCGCCAGGGCTACGGCCTGATGTGCATGGCCAAGCCGATCTCCGACGAACTGGTGATCGAGTGGGGCACCGAGGACGCCCGGCCCAAGCTCTTCCCGCCCAAGGAAAACGCCCTGTTCGTGGTGGTGGACAAGCGCCTCATCGCCAACCGGGTGATGGAACTGCGCCTGCGCCCGGTGGCGCCGCCGCTGCGCTACTGGCCCGGTCAGTACGTCACCATCGGCAACCCCGGCGCCGACATCCCGGCCCGCGCCTATTCGATTTCCAACGCCCCCCGCCCCGACGGCGAGCTGGTGCTCCAGGTGGCCCGCGCCGACGGTGGCCTGACCAGCGCCTGGATTCACGACAGCCTCAAGGTGGGCGACAACGTCAAGATTTCCGGCCCCTACGGCACCTTCATCGGCGACCCCTCGGTGGATGCCCCGGTGCTGTGCCTGGCCGCCGGCACCGGCCTGGCGCCGATTCTGGCCCTGGCCGAGGCGGCCCTGCGCCGCGGCTACCGCAAGCCGGTGAACCTGCTCTTCTCGGCCCGCACCCGGGACGACGTCTACAGCCAGGGCATGATGGCCTGGTGGCGCACCAAGCACCGCAACTTCGACTACAAGGTGACCCTGACCCGGGAAGAGGCCGAGGGCTACCTGCACGGTCGTCTGGACGCCCTGCTGCCCAAGCTCTACCCGGACCTGTCCAAGCACACCGTGTTCGTCGCCGGCAGCCCGGAATTCACCGACGCCTGCGTTGCCGCCGCCAAGGCCCTGGGGGTGCGCGACGACATGCTGCACACCGAAGGCTTCTTCTCCCAGCAGCAGATCGAGGTGGCCGATCCGGCCCACCTGCTGTCGGCCTGAGTCCTGGTCTAGGTCCTGGCCTGACTCTCGGCCTGACTCTCGGCCGGATGCGCAGCCCGATGCCGGAACAAGACTTTTGCCCGGACTTTTTGGCCGGATTTGCGGGGCGCACTGGCGATGCCGGTGACGCCCCGTTAACATTGCCCGCTTTCGCCCTTACCCCGACCCCGCCGTGACCGAATCCATCCGCCGTCGCCTCGATGCCTTCCGCCAGCAGCGCCGCGTCCAGGCGGGGTCCCTGATCACCTCCGTGTTCGGCGACGCAGTGCTGCCCCACGGCGGCCGCATCTGGCTGGGCAGCCTGATCCGCCTACTCGAACCCCTCGAACTGTCCGAACGGCTGGTGCGCACCTCGGTGTTCCGCCTGGCCAAGGACGAGTGGCTGCGCGCCGAGGCCAAGGGCCGCCGCGCCGACTACGAACTGACCCCGGCCGGCCATCGCCGCTTCGAGGAAGCCTCGCGGCACATCTATTCCTCCCACGCCCCCCAGTGGGACCGGCGCTGGCGACTGATCCTGGCGGTGGGCGAGTTCGACCCCCGGGAGCGGGAACGGCTGCGCAACGCCCTGTTCTGGCAGGGCTTCGGCGCCCTGGGGGCGGACTGCTTCGTGCACCCCAGCGCCGACCTGACCGCGGCCCTGGACGCCCTGGTGGCCGAGGGCATGGCCGACTTCCTCGGCCGGCTGATGCCGCTCTTGGCCGCCGATTCCCTCTCGGGCCTGTCGGCCAACGACGCCGACCTGGTGCGCCGCGCCTGGGACCTGGAGGACCTGGCCGCCGACTACGGCGAGTTCGTCGCCACCTACCTGCCGATCCTGGCCGACCTGCGCCGCGACCGGCACGCCGAAGTGGGGGACGAAGAGGCTTTCCTGTTGCGCATCCTGCTCATCCACGACTACCGGCGCATGCTGCTGCGTGACCCGGAGCTGCCCGACGTGCTGCTGCCGCCGGACTGGCCCGGCCAGCGCGCCCGGCTGCTCTGCCGCGACCTCTACCGGCGTCTGGTGGAGCCTTCCGAGCGCCACCTGCAAGCGCACCTGCGCCTGGCCGACGGGGGCTTTCCGCCCCTGGACCCGTCCTTCGCCGACCGCTTCCCGGACGACGATCCCCTCGCCGCCATCGCCCTGTAGGGCCGCGGCGTGCCGGGGTGGCGGAGCGGTTCATTCCGCCGCCGCCGTTCCCCTGCGGTTTTCGCATTGCCTCCCCGCTGTTCCGCACCGCCCGCCGGCATCGGCCTCGCTCCGGCCGGGGCGGCGTTGCGCGGGCCGGGCGGCCGGAGGGTTAGGGGATTGGCTGGTCGTGGGGGCCGTGGGCGTACCGCGCCCAGCCTTCGGTTTTTGCGTAGGCTGGCGGAGCGCAAATGGCCAAACTCAAATACTGTCGCGGACCTTGGCCTTTTCGGTGGGCCAATCCTTCGGATTTTCCGAAGGCTAAAGCCGAAGCGGCTTAACCCTTGCCCTGCTTGGCCTCCACCAGGGGCACCACGCCGGGGATGTGGATGCGCGGCCGGTCCGGCTCCACGGCGGCCAGCGGCGCGGTTTCCACCAGGGTGGCCAGGCAGCGCTTGGTCAGATCCTGGTAGGTGCGGGTGCCGGCCACCTTCCAGGCGATCTCCTCCTCGCTCAGTTCCCGCACCACCTTGGCCGGTACCCCGGCGGCTAGGTGCCGGGCCGGGATTTCCGCACCGGCCTTGACGAAGGCGCAGGCGGCGACGATGGCCGCCTCGCCCACCACCGCGTTGTCCATGATCACCGCGTTCATGCCGATCAGGGCGTTGCGGCCGATGCGGCAGCCGTGCAGCACGGCGCCGTGGCCGATGTGGCCGTCCTCCTCGACCACCGTGTCGGTGCCGGGAAAGCCGTGCATGACGCAGGTGTCCTGGAGGTTGGCGCCGGCCTCCAGGATCAGCCGGCCGAAGTCGCCGCGCAGGCTGGCGCCGGGGCCGACGTAGCAGCCCGGGCCGACGATGACGTCGCCGATCAGCACGGCGCTGGGATGGACGAAGGCGCTGGGATCGACCACCGGGACGATGCCGTCGATGGCGTAGACGCGAAGGGTGGGGGCGCTGGACATGGTGTGAGTCTCCTGGGGGAATGGCATAATTCCATTTGGTGGAACATGTTTTGAAATTCAGAATATCAAGGAATGCGCATGAGTGACGAGTCCGACGGCAAACACGGGGTCCAGTCCCTGGAGATCGGCATGGACATCTTCCGGGTGATGGTGAACGGCCAGCGCTCCATGGCCCTCAAGGACATCGCCGCGGCGGCGGGGATGCCCGCCTCCAAGGTGCACCGCTACCTGGTCAGCCTGATCCGCTCCGGCCTGGTGGAGCAGGACCCCCACACCTCCCGCTACGACCTGGGCTCCTTCGCCCTCAACGTGGGCTTGGTCTCCATCGACCGGCTCGACCGCATCCGCCTCGGCCTGGCGGCGATCGCCGCCCTGCGCGACGAGATCAACGAGACCACCGCCCTGGCGGTGTGGAGCGAGCACGGCCCGGTGATCGTGCGCTGGGAACGGCCGCGCCGGCCGATCACGGTCAACGTGGTCACCGGCACCGCCCTGGAAATGCTCACCTCGGCCAGCGGCCGGGTCTTCGCCGCCTACCTGGCCGAGGACGCGGTGCGGCCCCTGATCGAGCGCGAGATGGCCAATCCGGAGCTGCCCGATGAGCTGCGTACCTGGCCCAAGGTGCGCGCCATGCTCGACGCGGTGCGCCAGGACGGTTTCGCCGCCGTGTCCGGCTACTACCTGGTGCCCGGGGTCGAGGCCCTGGCGGCGCCGGTGTTCAACTTCAAGGGCGAGCTGACCATTGCCATGCTGGTGGTGGGGGTGCAGGGCATGTTCGACATGGCGGCGGAGGGCAAGGTGGTGCGCGCCCTGCGCACTGCCGCCGCCGATCTGTCGAGCCGGCTGGGCCACACGGGCCAGCCGCCGGGGCCGAAAATGTAGAAAATCCATTGATAAACAATCAAATAGCCGCATCGATACGTTTATTTCGATGCGGCTATTTTTTTGTATCATTTTCGATTGACAGAATTAGTTACGTATTCCAGAATGAGTTTCGGGAGGCTCGGGACCAGCCGCTGACTGCCCGCCACAAAAAAGGAGGTCACATGAAGGAGACAAACCAGGCCCGCCGCCGGGCCGCCATCGCTTGCGCGAACGGGGGGCTGTGATGCTTGCCCAGTTCCTGCAATTCCTCTTTTCCGGGGTCACCGTCGGCGCCACCTACGCCCTGGCCGCCCTGGGCTTCACCCTGATCTACAACGCCAGCAACGTGATCAACTTCGCCCAGGGCGAATTCATCATGCTCGGCGGCATGCTCGCGGTGTTCTTCTCCCAGATGGGCCTGCCCATGCCGGTGGCCCTGACCCTGGCGATCCTGGTGCCGGCCGTGGTCGGCGTGGTGGTGGAAAAGCTGGCCATCGAACCGGTCAAGGGGGCCGAGACGGTGACCCTGATCATCATCACCATCGGCGCCTCCCTGGTGATCCGCGGCCTGATCCAGGTCTGGCTGGGCAAGGGCACCTTCTCCCTGCCGGCCTTCTCCGGCAACGAGCCGATCGAGGTGCTGGGCGCCACCCTGCAACCCCAGAGCCTGTGGGTGCTGGGCGTCACCGCCCTGGTGGTGGTGGGCCTCTGGTACTTCTTCAACCGCACCCTGTACGGCAAGGCCATGCTGGCCACTTCGTACAACCGCCTGGCCTCGGAGCTGGTCGGCATCAACACCAACTGGGTGCTGTTCATCAGCTTCGCCATGTCGGCGGCCCTGGGCGCCCTGGGCGGCATCCTGGTGACGCCGATCACCCTGACCTCCTACGACGTGGGGATCATGCTCGGCCTCAAGGGCTTCGTCGCCGCGGTGGTGGGCGGCCTGGGCAACGGCCTGGGGGCCGTGCTCGGCGGCCTGCTGGTGGGGGTGGTGGAGGCCATGGCCGCCGGCTACATCTCGTCGGCCTACAAGGATGCGGTGCCCTTCGTGCTGATCCTGCTGATCCTCTTCTTCATGCCCCGGGGCCTGTTCGGCGCCAAAGTCACGGATCGGGTGTGACCATGCGCAAATCCCGTTACTTCGGCCTGGCGGTGATCGTCGCCGTGCTGCTGGTGCTGCCCCTGTTCCTGCAGAACGGCTTCCACTACGACCTGGTCATCCGCATGGCCATCAACGCCGTGATCGTGCTCGGCCTCAACCTGCTGATCGGCTTCGCCGGCCAGATCAGCCTGGGCCACGCCGGCTTCATCGGCATCGGCGCCTACGCCTCGGCCATCCTCACCAGCCACTTCAACTGGCCCCCCCTGGCGGCCATGGCCGCCGGCGCGGCGGCGGCGGGCCTGCTCGCCGCCCTGGTGGCCCGGCCCATCTTCAAGCTGAAGGGCCACTACCTGGCCATGGCCACCCTGGGCCTGGGCTTCATCCTGGCCATCGCCATGAAGAACGAGGCCGCCTACACCGGCGGCCCGGACGGCATGCCGGTGGTGCCGATGAGCCTGGCCGGCTGGGAGATCGCCGGCGAGAAGGCCTGGTACTGGGTGATGGCCCTGGTGCTGTCGATCAGCGTGTGGGCCTCCCTCAACCTGATCGATTCGCCCTTCGGCCGCGCCCTGCGCGCCCTGCACGGCTCGGAAGTGGCCTCCCAGGTGGTGGGGGTGGACGTGGTCCGCTACAAGGTCGCCATCTTCGTCATGTCGGCGGTGTTCGCCTCGATCATGGGCAGCGTCACCGCCCACTACGTCGGCTTCGTCACCCCCAACGTGGCCGATTTCTTCCACTCCATCGAGCTGGTCACCATGGTGGTGATCGGCGGGATGGCCTCGGTGTACGGCTCCGTGGTCGGCGCCGTGCTGCTCACCGCCCTGCCCCAGGCCCTCGCCACCTTCGAAGGCTGGGAGACGGTGGCCTTCGGCGCCATCCTCATGCTCTGCATGATTTTCCTGCCCAAGGGCCTGGTGCCCACCCTGGCCGCCAAACTGGGAAGGAGCGAATGATGCCCCTGCTCGAAGTCCGTCAATTGTCCAAGGTGTTCGGCGGCGTCAAGGCCGTGCAGAACGTCAGCTTCTCCATCGACGCCGGCATCGTCTATTCGGTGATCGGCCCCAACGGGGCGGGCAAGACCACCCTGTTCAACCTGATCACCGGGGTCTATACCCCGAGCGAGGGCGAGATCGTCCTCGACGGCGAGAACCTGGCCGGCAAGTCGCCTAACGAACTGGCCCGGCGCGGCGTCGCCCGCACGTTCCAGAACCTCCAGGTGTGCATGAACATGAGCGCCCTGGAGAACGTCATGGTCGGCGCCCACCTGCGCCTCGACCGCAACCTGATCAAGGCCGCCCTGCGCTTTCCCGGCCTAGCCGGCCGGGACCGCCAGCTGCGCCAGGAGGCCGCCGAACTGATGGCCTTCGTCGGCCTGGAGAAGTACGTCGGCTCCCGGGCCGACTGCATGCCCTACGGCGCCCTGAAGCGCCTGGAGATCGCCCGGGCCCTGGCCATGAAGCCGCGCCTGCTGTTCCTCGACGAGCCCGCCGCCGGCCTCAACCCCAAGGAAACCCTGGAGGTGGACGAACTGGTGCGCAAGGTGGCCGATTCCGGCGTCACCGTGGTGCTGGTGGAGCACGACATGAAGATGGTGATGAACCTGTCCGACCGCATCCTGGTGCTCGATTACGGCAAGAAGCTGGCCGAGGGCACCGGCGAGGAAGTGCGGCGCAACCCGGACGTGATCGCCGCCTACCTGGGCGCCCACGCCTAGGCAACGGGAGAGGGAGACAACTAGATGGAAGCCCTGCGCATCATCAGCGAGGAACATCGCAACCTGTGGCGCATCGCCACCACCGTGGACCACCTGGCCGACGAGCTCGACGGCGGCACGGCGGCGGTGGACGTGCCCTTCTTTACCTCGGTCTTCGACTACCTGGAACACTTCATCGACCGGGCCCACCACCCCAAGGAAGACGATTTCCTGTTCCGCCGCCTGCGCCAGCGCAGCGACGCGGCCGGCCCCCTGCTCGACCAGCTGGAAGCGGAGCACCGCCAGGGGCCGGGCAACCTGGCCACCCTGCGCGCCGCCCTGGCCGCCACCGCCAGCGGCGCGCTGGGCAACCAGGCCTTCGCCACCACCCTGCGCGCCTACACCGCCGGGCTGAAGGGGCACATCCGCACCGAGGAAAAGGAGATCCTGCCCCTGGCCCGCCAGGCGCTCACCGGCGACGACTGGCACGACATCGACCGGGCCTTCCTCGACAACAGCGACCCCCTGTTCGGCGAGAAGGTCCAGGGCGAGTTCCGCGAGCTGTATCACCGGGTGGTCAGCCTGGCCCCCGAATCCGTCGGCCTGGGTAGCCACGAGGCCGGCGTCCTGGCTGCCGGCGAGGCCGCGCCCCGGGGCGACCTGCTGATGTCGGTGCGCGGCGTGCAGAGCGCCTACGGCCGCATCCAGGCCCTGAAGGGCATCGACCTGGAAGTGCGCCGCGGCGAGCTGGTGGCCCTAGTGGGCGCCAACGGCGCCGGCAAGACCACCCTGCTGCGCGCCATTTCCGGCGTCCAGCCCCTCACCGCCGGCAGCATCCATTTCGACGGCCAGGACATCACCGGCCTGCGTTCCGACCTGCGCGTGCGCCGCGGCATCAGCCAGGTGCCGGAAGGCCGCCAGGTGTTCGGCCCCCTGTCGATCGAGGACAACCTGCGCCTGGGCGCCTACACCCAGCCCGCGGCCAATCTGGCCGAGGACATGGAGCGGGTCTACGCCATGTTCCCGATCCTCAAGGAAAAGCGCCACCTGCCCGCCGGCACCCTGTCCGGCGGCCAGCAGCAAATGCTCGCCATCGGCCGCGCCCTGATGGCCCGGCCCAAGCTGCTGCTGCTCGACGAGCCCTCCATGGGCCTGGCGCCGCTCCTGGTCGAAGAGGTGTTCAACGTGGTCAAGACCCTCAAGTCCCAGGGCATGACCATCTTCCTCGTCGAGCAGAACGCCTTCGCCGCCCTGGCCATCGCCGACCGGGCCTACGTGCTCGAAACCGGCAACACCACCCTGAGCGGCTCCGGCCAGGAGCTGCTCAACAACGAACAGGTTCGTGCCGCCTACCTCGGCATGTGATTCCCCCTTAGGAGCCGTCCCCCATGAGCAAGCAATTCGCCTCCGTCGCCGATCTCGAAGAGAAGAAGACCACCTTCACCCAGCTGTCCGAGCACTGCTGGGGCTACACCGCCGAGGGCGACCCCAACGCCGGCGTGATCATCACCGACGAGGGCGTCCTGATCGTGGACGCCCTGGCCACCCCGGTGATGGCCGGCCGCCTGATCGCCGAGATCCGCAAGGTCACCGACAAGCCGATCAAGCACGTGGTGCTGTCCCACTACCACGCCGTGCGCGTGCTCGGCGCCGCCGGCTACAAGCCCGAGGGCCTGGAGCAGATCATCGCCAGCCAGGGCACCTATGAGCTGATCGTCGAGCGCGGCGCCCAGGACATGCAGTCCGAGTACGAGCGTTTCCCCCGCCTGTTCCAGGCCTTCGAGAGCATTCCCGGCCTGACTTGGCCGACCCTGGTGTTCAAGGACGAGATGACCCTGTTCATGGGCGGCGTCGAGATCAAGGTGATGCACCTTGGCCCCGGCCACACCAAGGGCGACACCGTGGTCTGGGTGCCTTCCGAGAAGGTGCTGTTCTCCGGCGACCTGGTGGAGTGCGAGGCGGCCTGCTACACCGGCGACGCCCAGCTCGAGGAATGGCCCGCCACCCTGGACGCCATCGCCGCCCTGGGCGCGGAAAAGCTCATCCCCGGCCGGGGCCCGGCCCTGGACACCCCGGCCAAGGTGGCCGAGGGGCTGGCCTACACCCGGGACTTCGTCAGTACCCTGTTCGCCGGCGCCAAGGAGGCGGTGGCCCAAGGCCTCACCCTCAACCAGGCCATGGCCCACATCCGCAAGGCCATGGACCCCAAGTTCGCCCAGGTCTTCATCTACGAGCACTGCCTGCCCTTCGACGTGACCCGGGCGGTGGACGAGGCCAGCGGCATCAAGCACCCGCGCATCTGGACGGCGGAGCGGGACAAGGAAATGTGGCACGCCTTGCAACAGGCGGGCTAAGCGCTGCGACCCCAGCTAGGAAGCAACACCTGAAGGAGGTACCCCGCCGGCCATAACGACACCAATGACCCAGGACGGCGGGGCAAAGAACGAGGAGACCGGAAGTGCTATCAACCTATCAGTACCCGAAGTACGACTACGTCGCGCCGCCCGAGCAGCGCGGCCAGGGGCCGGGCCGTTACCCGGTGGTGGTGGTCGGCGCCGGGCCCGTGGGCCTGGCCGGAGCCATCGAGCTGGCCCAGACCGGCGTGCCGGTGGTGGTGCTCGACGACGACGACACCGTCTCGATCGGCTCCCGCGGCGTGTGCTACGCCAAGCGCGCCCTGGAGGTGCTCGACCGCATCGGCGTGGGCGACGCCTGCGTGGACAAGGGGGTGAGCTGGAACGTCGGCCGCACCTTCTTCCGCGACGAGGAAGTCTACAACTTCAACCTGCTGCCCCAGCCCGACCACAAGCGCCCGGGCATGATCAACCTGCAGCAGTACTACCTGGAAGAGTTCCTGGTGAACCGGGCCAAGGAGCTGCCCAACCTGGACCTGCGCTTCCGCAACAAGGTGGTGTCCGTGTCCCCCGCCGGCGACGGCGCCTCCCTCCAGGTGGAAACCCCGGACGGCATCTACTCCCTGGACACCGATTGGCTGATCGTCGCCGACGGCGCCCGCAGCCCGATCCGGCGCATGATGAACCTGGAGATCGAAGGCAAGATCTTCATGGACCGCTTCCTCATCGCCGACGTGGTGATGAAGGCCGACTTCCCCGCCGAGCGCTGGTTCTGGTTCGACCCGCCCTTCCACCCGGGCCAGTCGGTGCTGCTGCACCGCCAGGCCGACAACGTCTGGCGCATCGACTTCCAGCTCGGCTGGCAGGCCGATCCGGAAGAAGAGAAGAAGCCCGAGAAGGTCATCCCGCGCATCAAGGCCATGCTCGGCGACGAGCGCGAGTTCGATCTGGAATGGGTCAGCGTCTACACCTTCCAGTGCCGGCGCATGAACGACTTCCGCCACGGCCGGGTGCTGTTCGTCGGCGACGCCGCCCACCAGGTCTCGCCCTTCGGCGCCCGGGGCGCCAACTCCGGCATCCAGGACACCGACAACCTGGTGTGGAAGCTCAAGCTGGTGATGGAAGGCAAGGCCCCCGAAAGCCTGCTCGATACCTACAGCGAGGAGCGGGTGGCGGCGGCGGACGAGAACATCATGAACTCGACCCGCTCCACCGACTTCATCACCCCCAAGAGCAAGACCTCGCTCACCTTCCGCAACGCCGTGCTGACCCTGGCCCGGGACCACGCTTTCGCCCGCGCCCTGGTGAACTCGGGCCGCCTGTCGGTGCCTGCCTTCCTCACCGAATCGCGGCTCAACACCGCCGACACCGCCGCCTTCGGTGGCGACATGGTGCCCGGCGCGCCCATGGACGACGCCCCGCTGCGCGAGGCCGGCAAGAACGGCTGGCTGCTCGACGCCGTGGGCGGCCGCTTCGTCGCCCTGGTCTACGTGGCCGACCCGGCTGCGGTGGACGCCGCCACCGCCGACGCCCTGCGCGCCCTGTCCGACGCGCCGATCCCGGTGGAAGCCGTGCTGGTCGCCCCCCGCGCCGGCACCGCCCCGGCCGGCCTGCGCCTGGTGGAGGACTACGCCGGCCGCTTCGCCGAACGCTTCGACGCCCAGCCCGGCACGGTGTACCTGGTCCGTCCCGACCAGCACGTCGCCGGCCGCTGGCGCGCCTTCGACCCCGCCCGGGTGCGTGCCGCCGTCGCCCGCGCCACCTGCAACGCCTGACCGAGGGAGAACGACATGGCCCACCTCAACCTCAAGCCCAATTTCAGCGAACCCGGTGCGCGCTACTTCCGCGCCTTTTCCCCGGGGGATGACTTCTACGAGCTGCTGATCGACACCCACCGGGATCTGACCGACGAACAGAGCGCCCTGCTCAACGCCCGGTTGATCCTCCTCCTGTCCAACCACATCGGCGACCTGTCGGTGCTGCGCGAGGCCATGACCCTGGCCCGCGAAGGCGTCTGATCTCCGGCCGCCCCATATGGAGCACACCACCATGATCAAGAAGATCCACCACGTGGCCTACCGCTGCAAGGACGCCAAGGAAACCGTGGAGTGGTACGGCAAGTACCTGAACATGCGCTTCATCCTGGCCATCGCCGAGAACGAGGTGCCCTCCACCAAGGAGCCGGACCCGTACATGCACATCTTCCTCGACGCCGGCGGCGGCAACGTCCTGGCCTTCTTCGAGCTGCCCACCAAGCCGCCCATGGGCCGGGACCCCAACACCCCGGAATGGACCCAGCACCTGGCCCTAGAAGTCGACTCGATGGACGAGCTGCTCGCCACCAAGGCCCGGCTCGAGGCCGACGGCATCAGCGTGGTCGGCCCCACCGACCACACCATCTTCAAGTCGATCTACTTCTTCGACCCGAGCGGCCACCGCCTGGAACTGGCGGCCAACACCGGCACGCCGAAGATGGCCAAGATGCTCGACGACGTGAAGTGGGAAATGCTCGAAGAGTGGTCACGCACCAAGAAGGCCCCGCGCCACGCCGCCTGGATGCACGACGGTAGCGCCTCCTGAGCCCTGCCGGGGCGGCCGCGCTGCGTGGCCGCCCCGGATTCTCTTCCGCCTTTCCGAATTCCGATCCCATGGACCGCCTCACCGCCCTGGTCGCCAAGGCCCTGGAAGTGCTCATCGTCGCCTGCCTGGCGCTGATGGCCCTGCTCGTCTTCGGCAACGTGGTACTGCGCTACGGCTTCAATTCCGGCATCGCCTTCTCCGAGGAGGTGTCGCGCCTGCTGTTCGTCTGGCTGGTCTTCCTCGGCACCGTCCTGGCCTCCCGGGAGCACGCCCACCTGGGGGTCGATTCCCTGGTCAGGCGCCTGCCCAAGCCGGCCCGCCAGGCCTGCGTGCTGGTGTCCGGGGTGCTGATGATCGTCATGTGCGGCCTGCTCTTCTGGGGCGCCTGGCAGCAGGCCGGCATCAACCTGGACAACGCCATGCCGGTTACCGGCATCCCCTACGCGGTGCTTTACGCCGCCGGAGTGGCGGCGGCCCTGGGTCTGACGGTGAGCATCTTCTACAACATCTTCCAGGCCCTGGTTCACGGTGAGCGCGAGGCCAACATCGAGATGGTCCAGCACGGCGACCTGATCGAACCGGCCCTGCCGACCCACGAGGACGACCGGGAGGCGCGGCGATGACCCTGGCCGTCTTCCTCGGCTCCCTGCTCGGCGCCATGGCGCTCGGCATGCCCATCGCCTTCGCCCTGCTGGTGTGCGGCGCCAGCCTGATGCTCTACCTGGACCAGTTCGACGCCCAGATCCTGGCCCAGAACGTGGTCAGCGGCGCCGACAACTTCGTGCTGATGGCGGTGCCCTTCTTCATCCTGGCCGGCGAATTCATGAACGCCGGCGGCCTGTCGCGGCGCATCGTGGACATGGCCAACGCCTGGGTCGGCCACATCCGCGGCGGCCTGGGCTATGTGGCCATCGTCTCGGCCCTGGTGCTGGCCAGCCTGTCCGGCTCGGCGGTGGCCGACACCGCCGCCCTGGCCGCCCTGCTCATCCCGATGATGCGCAACGCCGGCTACGACGTGGCCCGCTCCGCCGGCCTGGTGGCCTCGGCCGGCATCATCGCCCCGGTGATTCCACCCTCCATCGGCTTCATCATCTTCGGCGTGGCCGGCGGCGTATCGATCACCAAGCTGTTCCTCGCCGGCATCTTCCCCGGGGTGCTGATGGCCATCTCCCTGGTGCTCACCTGGTGGTGGGTGGCCCGCCGCGACGCCAGCCGGGTGATGCCCCGGACGCCCCTGGCCGAACGGCTGCGCACCGTTGCCCGGGGCGGCTGGGCCCTGGTGCTGCCGGTGATCATCGTCGGCGGCCTCAAGGGCGGCGTGTTCACCCCCACCGAGGCCGGCGTGGTGGCCGCCGCCTACGCCCTGTTCGTCGGCCTGGTGGTGTACCGGGAGCTGACCTGGACGGCGATCTACCACGCCCTCTTGTCCACGGCCAAGACCACGGCGGTGGTGATGTTCCTGGTGGCGGCGGCCTTCGTCTCGGCCTACCTGATCACCGTGGCCGACATTCCCGGCCAGATTTCGGCCCTGCTCGCCCCCTTCATGGGCAGCCCGACCCTGCTGATGTTCATGATGATGCTGATCGTGGTCCTGGTCGGCACCGCCCTCGATTTCATCCCCACCGTGCTGATCCTCACCCCGGTGCTGCTGCCGATCTGCAAGGAGGCGGGCATCGATCCGGTCTATTTCGGCGTGCTGTTCATCATGAACAACGCCATCGGCATGGTCACCCCGCCGGTGGGGGTGGTGCTCAACGTCGCCGCCGGCGTGGGCAAGGTGTCCATGGAAGACGTGGTGCGCGGCGTCTGGCCGTTCATGCTGGCCGAGACCGCCGTGCTGTTCCTGCTGGTGTTCGTCCCCGAACTGGTGACGGTGCCGATGAAGTGGTTCCTGTAGCCGTAGCGCCTGCCCGACCCCGACCGAAGGAGGAGACAACGATGATAAGCAAAAACCGCAATCTGTTCGCCGCCGCCCTGGCCGCCTGCGCCGTCCTGACCGCCCCGGCGGCGGCCCTGGCCCAGACCGTCAACGCCAAGTTCAGCGTCACCCTGCCGGAGAAGTCCCACCAGGGCCAGGGTGCCGCCCGCTTCGCCGAGCTGGTCAAGGAAAAGACCCAGGGCCGGGTGCAGATCAAGGTCTACTACAACGCAAGCCTGGGCAACGACGTGCAGGTCACCTCGGCGCTCCAGGGCGGCACCATCGAATTCGTGGTGCCCCAGACCTCGACCCTGACCGGCATGATCAAGGACTTCGAAGTCCTCGACTTCCCCTTCCTGTTCGACAACGAGAAGGAGGCCGACGCCGTCCTCGACGGCCCCATCGGCCAGAAGCTGCTCGACAAGCTGCCGGCCAAGGGCCTGGTGGGCCTGGCCTACTGGGAGAACGGCTTCTTCAACGCCACCACCAGCAAGCATCCGATAGCCCGCCTCGAAGACTTCGCCGGGCTGAAGTTCCGCGCCGTGCAGGCCCCCATCTCCCTGGAAACCCTGAAGGCTCTCGGCGCCAACCCGGTGCCCCTGGCGGTGCCCGAGGTCTATTCGGCCCTGGAAACCAGGACCATCGACGGCCAGGCCACGCCCACGGCGGTGATCGCCGCCCTCAAGTTCAACGAGGTGCAGAAGTACCTGTCGATCACCAAGCTGTCCTACGGCGCCTTCCTGCCCCTGGTGAGCAAGAAGTTCTGGGACAAGCTTAGCCCCGACGACCAGAAGGCCCTGCGCGACGCGGCGGTGGAAGCCCGCGCCTTCCAGCGCCAGGTGGCCCGGGACGCCGCCCGCAGCGCCCAGGAGGACATGGCGCACAAGGGCATGACCGTCAACGTGGTGGCCCCGGCCGAGATCGCCCGGATGCGCGCCCAGGTCCGCCCGGTGTGGGACAAGTTCGCCAAGGAAGCCGGCCCCGACCTGGTCAAGGACGTCATCGCCGAAATCGACAAGCAGCGCCGCAAGTAAGCCGGCTCCTTGTCGCTACACCCATCGAACCCGGCTGCGCCCGGCGCAGCCAGCACCCACCAAGGAAAACGCAACATGAAGCTCGCCACCCTCAAGCAAGGCGGCCGCGACGGCACCCTGGTCGTCGTCAACCGCGCCCTGACCCACTGCCGCCCGGTGCCGGCCATCGCCCGTACCCTGCAAGCCGCTCTGGACGACTGGGAGGCCGTCGAGCCCCAGCTGCGCCAGGTCTACGAAGCGCTCAACAGCGGCGCCCTGCCCGACCCGCAGCCCTTCGACCCGGCCGCCTGCCATTCGCCCCTGCCCCGGGCCTACCAATGGGCCGACGGCTCGGCCTACGTGAACCACGTGGAGCTGGTGCGCCGCGCCCGGGGCGCCGAGCTGCCCCCCGAGTTCTGGACCGACCCCCTGATGTACCAGGGCGGCTCCGACAGCTTCGTCGGCCCCCGGGACCCGGTGGTGGCGGTGAGCGAGGACTGGGGCATCGACTTCGAGGCCGAGGTGGCGGTGATCACCGGCGACGTGCCGATGGCCGCCACTCCGGCCCAGTGCGCCGGCAAGATTCGCCTGCTGATGCTGGTCAACGACGTCTCCCTGCGCAACCTGATCCCGGCCGAGCTGGCCAAGGGCTTCGGCTTCTTCCAGTCCAAGCCGGCCTCGGCCTTCTCGCCGGTGGCGGTGACCCCGGACGAGCTGGGCGACGCCTGGCGCGGCGGCAAGGTGCACCTGCCCCTCAACGTCGAGCTCAACGGCAAGCCCTTCGGCCGGCCCAACGCCGGGGTGGACATGACCTTCAGCTTCGCCCAGCTGATCGCCCACGTGGCCAAGACCCGGGAGCTGGAAGCCGGCTCGATCATCGGTTCCGGCACCGTCTCCAACAAGCAGGGCGGCCTGCACGGTTCCAGCATCGAGCACGGCGGCGTCGGCTACTGCTGCCTGGCCGAGGTGCGCATGTACGAGACCATCGAGGGCGGCAAGCCCCAGACCCCGTTCATGCGCTTCGGCGACCGGGTGCGCATCGAGATGCGGGACGCCGCCGGCGCCTCCATCTTCGGCGCCATCGACCAGCAGGTGGCGCCCCTGGCGCGCTGACCCGGCGTTGCGCGCCGACCGGCGCCGGCGATCCACTGCATCCATAGAACAGGGCGGACACCGCCCGGGCCGGCGCGCGCCCCGCGCCCGGCGAGGAGGAGACCATGACCGACAGGCAACAGGGGGCGGCCCGCCGGGCCGCCGGCTTCGGCGCGCTGGCCGCGCTCGCGCTGCTCGCCTGGCTGTGGCTGGCCCCGGCCGGGGGCCTGGCGGCCCGCGCCGGCCAGAGCGTCCTGGCCCTGCTGGCGGCGCTGCTGCCCGGCTGGCTGGCCTGGCGCAATCCGGCCGCAACGGACATGACTGGAATCGCCCCGCATCCGGGCGGCGCCGCTGCCGACCCGGCCGACCCGGCCGAACGGGCCGAGGTGGGGGACGGGGCCGCCACCACCGGCCAGGCCGAGGCGCTGCGCCGGCGCGCCCGGGACGTGGTCGAGGAAACCCGCCGCATCGGCACCGCGGCGGCGGTGGACAGCGCCGTGCTGTCGCGTCGGGTCCAGGAAACCGCCGGGCTGGCCGGCCAGCAGTGCGCCCTGGCCGGCACCATCGTCACCGCCACCGGGGCGGCCAGCGCCGCCGCCGACACTGCCAGCCGTCACGCCGATGAGGTGCGCGCCGGCACCGAGGCCAACCTGGGGGCGGTGCGCGGCGCCCACCGGGATTTGCAGGAGGTGGGCGAGCGCATCCGCCGCATCTCCGCCGACACCGCCGGTTCCGCCGAGCGGGTGGGCGAGCTGGCGCGCCATTCCCGGGAGATCCGCGACATCGGCATGCTGATCAACGACATCTCCGATCAGACCAACCTGCTGGCCTTGAACGCCGCCATCGAGGCTGCCCGGGCCGGCGAGGCTGGGCGCGGCTTTGCCGTGGTGGCCGACGAGGTGCGCAAGCTGGCCGAGCGGGTCAAGACCGCCACCGGGGTGATCTCCGCCAGCACCGCGACCATGCAGCGCCTGGTGGAGGAAACCGAAGTCCAGATGGCCAGCATCCGCGACGATTCGGGTCACGCCGCCCAGGCCGTGGCGCGCACCGTGGGCGACTTCGATGCGGTGGTGGACGACCTGGGCCGGGCCGGCGAGGGGCTCGGCGTGGTGGCCGATTCCCTGCACCACATCCAGGCGGCCAACACCCAGATCCACGCCCAGACCGAGGAGATCAAGGCCCTGTCCGACCGGGTCAGTGCCAGCATGGGGGAATCGGCCAAGGCCGCCGCCTCCCTGCAAGGCCAGACCGAGCGGCTGTACGCCCTGGGTGCTCGCTTTTCGATCGCCGACAGCGCCTTCGACCGTATCCTGACCACCGCCCAGCGCATTGCCGCGGAGGTGGGGGCGTGCCTGGACGCCCACCGGCAAAAGGGCGCGGACGTGTTCGACCAGCAGTACCGCCCCCAGCCCGACACCAACCCGCCCAAGTTTTCCACCCGCTACGACCAGGCGGTGGAGACGGACCTGCAACGCATCTACGACGAAGGCATCGGCGGCCTGCCCGGAGCCCTGCTGGTGTGCGCCTGCGATAACCAGGGCTACATGCCGGCCCACCACCGCAAGTTCTCCGCGCCCCTCAACGGCGACGCCAAGCACGACCAGGTGTTCAGCCGCCACAAGCGCATCTACAACGATCCGGTGGGGCTGCGCAGCGCCCGCAACCAGGAACCCTTCCTGCTCCAGACCCTGCTGCGCGACACCGGCGAGGTGCTCTCCGAACTGGCCCTGCCGATCCGGGTGGACGGCCGCCACTGGGGCGCCCTGCGCACCGCCTTTCCCCCCGAGGTGCTGACCGGCGGGGGCGCGGCGGCGCCGGCCCGGACCTGAGGACACCATGAGCCGACCGACGCCGATCCTGGCGGTGCTGCTGACCACCCTGGTGGCCCTGGGGCCCCTGTCCACCGACTTCTACCTGCCGTCCCTGCCGGCCATCACCGCCGCCTTCGCCACCGACGGCGCCCACACCCAGCTCACCCTGTCGGTGTACCTGGCCGGCTTCGCTGTGGCCCAGCTGGCGGTGGGGCCTCTGGCCGACCGCTTCGGCCGTCGCCCGGTGGTGCTCGGCGGGCTGGTGGTGTACCTGCTCGCCAGCCTGGCCTGCTGCGTGGCGCCCAGCATCGAGGCCCTGATCCTGGCCCGCCTGGTCCAGGCCCTGGGGGCCTGTGTCGGCCCGGTGCTCGGCCGCACCATCGTGCGCGACGTGTGGGGTCCGGCGGATGCCGCCCGGGTGCTGGCCTACGTCAGCGGCGCCATGGCCCTGGCGCCCCTGATCGGGCCCTTCCTCGGCGGACTGCTCACCGTGTTCTTCGGCTGGCAGGCCAACTTCGCCGCCCTGGCCCTGTTCTCTGCCTTGCAGATCGCCGCCACCTGGCGCTGGCTGGCCGAGAGCAATCCCCACCCGGACCCCACCGCCACCCGGCTGGGGCGCATCGCCGCCAACTACCGGCGCCTGCTCGCCGACCGGGCCTACCTGGGCTACCTGCTCTGCCAGTCCTTCGCCTACAGCGCCCTGTTCGCCTTCATCTCCGGCTCGGCCTTCGTCCTGATCGGTCATTTCGGCCTGGCCCCGGCCACCTACGGCCTGTGCTTCGGCGTGGTGGTCACCGGCTACATGGCCGGCTCGGCCCTGTCCGGCCGGCTGGTGGGGCGCTTCGGCAGCGACCGGCTGCTGTTCGCCGGGGGCCTCATCGGTGCCGGCGCCGGCCTGGCCATGTGGGCCCTGGCCGCCAGCCCCCTGGCCTCGGTGGCGGCCCTGCTCGGTCCCATGGTGTTCGTCACCGTGGCGTTGGGCCTGGTCATGCCCAACGCCACCGGCCGGGCCCTGGCTCCCTATCCCCAGATGGCCGGGGCCGCCTCGTCCCTGATCGGCTTTGCCCAGATGTCCATCGCCGCCCTGGTCGGCATCGTCGTCGGCCACGGCCTGGAGGACGGCGGCCGGGGCGCCCTGACCCTGCTGCCGGCGGCCATCGCCGCCTGCGGCGTGCTGGTGCCCCTGTGCTACCTGGCCCTGGTGCGCACCGCCCATGCCGCCGGGCGCGCCAGCCCCTGACGCCGTCCCCCGGCCCTTCCGGAGTCCCGCCATGCTCACGCTCTACACCTACTTCCGCAGCTCCGCCGCCTACCGGGTGCGCATCGCCCTCAACCTCAAGGGCATCGACTACACCGCCGTCCCCGTGCACCTGCTCAAGGACGGCGGCCAGCAGAACCAGCCCGCCTACCGGGCCAAGAGCCCCCTGGGCACGGTGCCCGCCCTGGAGTGCGACGACGGGGTGCTGACCCAGTCCCTGGCGATCCTCGAATACCTGGAGGAGACCCACCCGGCGCCGGCCCTGCTGCCCGCCGACCCGGGCGGCCGCGCCCGGGTGCGGGCCATCGCCCAGACCATCGCCTGCGACATCCATCCGATCAACAACCTGCGCGTGCTGCGCTATCTGGTGCACACCCTGGGCATCACCCCGGAGCAGAAGAACGCGTGGTACCGCCACTGGGTGATGGATGGGCTGGCGGCGGTGGAAGCCCTGCTTGCCGACCCGCGCACCGGCACCTTCTGCCACGGCGACACCCCGACCCTGGCCGACTGCTGCCTGGTGCCCCAGGTGTTCAACGCCCAGCGTTTCGACTGCGACCTGAGCGGCTTCCCCACCTTGAGCCGCATCGCCGCCCACTGCGACACCCTGGACGCCTTCCGCGCCGCCGCGCCGGGAGCCCAGCCCGACGCCGAGTGAGACGGCTGCCGGCGCGATTCCGCCCGGCCGTTTCGTCCCGTCCCCCGATCTGCCGAGACCTGCCATGACCACTGCCGACCTGCCCCTGTGGACCCCGACCCCCGCCCGCGTGGCGGGCACCCTGCTGCACCGCTTCCTCACCCCGGCCAGCGCCCGGGCCGGCCGGCCGCTCACCGACTACGACGCCCTGTGGCAGTGGTCGGTGGACGAGCCCGCCGCCTTCTGGGATTTGGTGTGGAACGAACTTGGCGTGGTGGGCGACAAGGGCCCTGGTCCGGTCCTGGAAAACGGCGACCGCATGCCCGGCGCCCGTTGGTTTCCCACGGCCAAGCTGAATTACGCTGAAAACCTGCTCAACTTCGCCGGCCTGCCCGCCGACGGCGCTGACGCCCTCGTCTTCTGGGGCGAATCCAAGGTCCAGCGCCGGGTCAGCCGGATGGCGCTGGTGCGTCAGGTCGCCGCCTTCCAGGCCGGCCTGATCGCCGCCGGCGTCGGTCCCGGCGACCGGGTGGCGGGCTTTTTGCCCAACCTGCCCGAAACCCTGGTGGCCATGCTCGCCACCACCGCCCTGGGCGCCATCTGGTCTTCCGCCTCCCCTGACTTCGGCGTCCAGGGCGTGCTCGACCGCTTCGGCCAGATCGAACCCAAGGTCTTCGTCTGCGTCGACGGCTACTGGTACAACGGCAAGGCCGTGGACTGCCTGGCCAAGAACGCCGAGGTGGCGGCCAAACTGCCCACCGTGGTGAAAACCGTGGTGGTGCCCTACCTCAACCCGGCCCTCGGAGCCGGGGAGGTGGCCGCCATCGCCAACGGCGCCACCCTGGCCGACTTCACCGCCCCCCACACCGGGGTAGATACGCCCACCTACCACCGGGTCGGCTTCGATCACCCGCTCTTCATCATGTTCTCCTCGGGCACCACCGGCGTGCCCAAGTGCATCGTGCACTGCCACGGCGGCGCTCTGCTCCAGCACCTCAAGGAACACCAGCTGCACAACGACGTGCAGCCCAATGACCGGGTGTTCTACTTCACCACCTGCGGCTGGATGATGTGGAACTGGCTGGTCTCGGGCCTCGCCTCCGGCGCCACCCTGCTGCTCTTCGACGGCAGCCCCTTCGCCCCGGGTCAGGACGGCGTAGCCGGCACCCTGCTGTTCGACTACGCCCAAGCCGAAGCCATGACCCACTTCGGCACCTCGGCCAAGTTCATCGACGCCATCGCCAAGGCCGGCCTGAAACCCCGGCAGACCCATAAGCTCGACACCCTCAAAGCCATGATGTCCACCGGCAGCCCCCTGGTGGCCGAAGGCTTCGACTACGTGTACCGGGACGTCAAAGAAGACATCCAGCTCGCCTCCATCTCCGGCGGCACCGACATCCTCTCCTGCTTCGTCCTCGGCAACCCCATCGGCCCGGTGTGGCGCGGCGAGATCCAGTGCCGGGGCCTCGGCATGGCGGTGGACGTCCTCGACGACACCGGCGCCCCGATCCGGGAGCAAAAGGGCGAACTGGTCTGCCTGAAACCCTTCCCGGCCATGCCCGTCGGCTTCTGGAACGATGCGGACGGCGCCAAGTACCGGGCCGCCTACTTCGAACGCTTCCCCAACACCTGGTGCCACGGCGACTTCGCCGAGATCACCGCCCACGGCGGCCTGATCATCTACGGCCGCTCGGATGCCACCCTCAACCCCGGCGGCGTGCGCATCGGCACCGCCGAAATCTACCGCCAGGTCGAACAACTGCCCGAAGTGCTCGAAGCCCTGGTGATCGGCCAGGACTGGCCGAAAGGCTCCGGCGACGTGCGGGTGGTGCTGTTCGTACGCTTGAAGGAAGGCACCGTCCTGGACGAGGCCCTGATCCAGCGCATCAAGGAGCAGATCCGCAAGAACACCACCCCGCGCCACGTGCCGGCCCGGGTGGTTCAGGTCCAGGACATCCCGCGCACCAAGAGCGGCAAGATCGTGGAACTGGCGGTGCGCAACGTGGTGCATGGGGAGGCGGTGAAGAACGTGGAGGCCCTGGCCAATCCGGAGGCGTTGGAGGAGTTCCGGGGAAGGAACGAGTTGCAGGGGTAGGGCAGGGCCGCAGCGCGGCTTGAGATTACGCCTGCCTAAAAAGCAAAACGCCGGGTCGGGGACCCGGCGTTTTGCTTGGTTGAAGGTATCAGGCCTGTTCCAGGGCTACCGCTTCCTGAGGCAGGGGAGGGGCTTGGGGCGGCTGGGTCGTGGAAAAGTAGCTGACCAGTTCGTTGAGGTGGCCGGCGGCATCTTGCAGCCGTTCCGACATGGCGTAGGCGGCCTGGGTGTCCTGGCGGTTGTCCACCACCAGTTCGGCCAACTGGTCGACCCGGGCAAGGAAGTCCTCGAAGGCGAAGGATTGCAGGCGGATGGCATTCTCGATGCGCGCCACCAGCTCCGCGGCGTGTTCGCCGGCGCCGCCGTTCCCGCCCTGGACGGCCTCGTGCAGCCGGCCCAGCATCTGCTCCAGGTCCAGGGAGAAGGACTGGGTCTCGGTCAGGGTACTGCGCGCCTGGCTGAGCCGGTCGTGCTGGATTTCGGAGTGGTCGCTGATCTCGAACAGGGCCCGGTTGAGCTGGCCGCAGTGGGCCTGGATGCCCTTGGCCACCAGGCAGATTTCGTCGGTGATCACCTTCAGGTGCATCTGCATCACGGCGCTGGCCCGGATCAGCTGCCCCGTCTCGCCCTTGCCGAACACTTCCACCTCGCCGGTCAGGTCCCCCTGGGCGATGCGGTCGAAACTGCGTATGGCGGCGTGCAGCGGCGTGACGATGTCGCGGATGAAGAAGTGGCCGACCACCAGCACGGCCAGGATGCCGACGACGATGCCGGCCAGGGCGATCTTGCCGATCATCAGGTTACGTTCGCGCATGGACATGTAGTCGTCGTCGGAAATGGCCTGGACGGTCCGCCCCAGTTCGCCGATCTGGCTTTGCAGCCGGCCGAGGCTGGCCTGGATCAGGGGGGCGGCGGCCTTGCCGTCGGCCGGATCGGCCTCCTGGGCGGCGTTGAGCAATTGGTTGAGTTGGGTGAATTCGGCTTGCAGGCCATGCACCATCGCCTGTCCGCTCGGGGGCAGGGGCGTGCCCTCCAGCTCGGCGAGCAGGCGGGCGACGGTGATGGTCCGGGCCGGCGGCAGCGGGGCGGCGGGATGGCCGTTGGCGGTGGCCTCCGTGATCTGGCGCACCTCGGCGTCCATCTGGCCGACCTTGATGAGGGTGACGATGCGGTTCTTGTACAGGGTTTCCACCGTACCGTTGGACAGCATCAGGCCGCCGATGCCCAGGATGCCGCCCATGATCATCAGGAAGATGACGAACAGGGAGCCGAGCAGGAAGCCGGTCTTGATGGTCAGCAGGTTGTGCAGTGGATTGGCCTTGATCGGCTCGCCGCTGGCGGCGAGCTTGCGGTAGGCGTGTTCCGCCGCCGCGATCTCGTCCCGGCTGGCGGTTTCCCGGACCGACATGTAGCCGATGGTCTGGTTGTCCTTGCGCACCGGCACCACCACCGCCTTGACCCAGTAGAAGCCGCCGTCCCGGGTGCGGTTCTTGACGATGCCCTTCCAGGGATTCCCTTTCTTCAGAGTGGCCCACATGTGGGCGAAGGCCTGGGGCGGCATGTCGGGGTGGCGCAGCAGGTTGTGGGGCTGCCCGATCAATTCCTCGCGGCTGTAGCCGCTGATGTCGACGAAGGCGTCGTTGGCGTAGGTGATGACGCCGCGCAGGTCGGTCTTGGAGACGATGGCGATGCCGGGGGGGACGAGATGCTCTTCCTGGCTGACGGGGAGGTTTGTGCGCATGGTGCTCGGGCTCGGATGCGGGAAGTAGGCGAAAAGAAGTCTGGATGGGACGAAGGCCGGCGGATCAGCGGGCGGCCTGCCAGAGGCGGCGGATGATCAGGGCGGCGGACTGGCATTTGGCCGGCGAGACGCAGCCGGTGATGGCGAATTCGGGCTGGCCGGTGTCGCGCAGCACCGGGCTGCTCTGGGGCATGCCGGTGCGATCATAAATGCTGTATGCCATGGGCTTGCCGTCGGCGGCGGTGCGCTTGACCATGCAGATTTCGCCGTTGGCCAGGGACACCAGGGTGCCGGCGGGAAAGCGGGTCAGGGTCTTGAACAGCGCAGTGACGTGGAGTTCGTCGTAGCGATGGCCCTTTTCCAGGAACAGTTCCCGGATCACGTTGGCGGGAAACTTCCCCGGGACCCGTTCGCTGGTCAGGACCATGCTGGCGTAGGAGTCGGCCAGGTTGAGCAGGAAGGAGCCGGGCAAGGCCTCGCCGGTGCGCTTGTGCACCGGATAGCCGCTCCCGTCGGGGCGTTCGTGGTGCTCGCGCACGTAGCGCAGCCAGGGCTCGTCCTTGATGCCATGGGTGGCGAGGATGCCGGCGGACAGCTCGGCATGCCCCTGCACCTTGGCCCGGGCCGTTTCGGAGAGAGTCCGGCTGGTGCCGTCGGGAGACTGGTCGAATTCGTGCAGCCCCACGTCCCGGGTCAGGGCGGCGCACACCAGCGTGCGCCGCTGCGCGCCGTCGATGCCGCAGGACGGGGCCAGCAGGGCGGCGATGGCGGCGCCGAGCAGTTGGTGGCCCGGGCGGTACTCGGGGATTTCCGTGGTGAGGTAGGCCGCCGCCAGCACCGCATCGGCATCCTCGCCCACCATGGCGATCAACTGGTCGGCCCGTTCCTCCACGTAGCCCCGGATGTTGACGCCCAGGGCCGGCGGGTCGCAGAGCAGCTTGTGGATGCGGCGGATGCTGGTGATCAGGTCGAGGGTGCGGAAGAACACCGGGGCCTGGGCGGCCTTGCGGGGCGCGGCGGTATCGTCGCCCCCCTCTTTTTGCTCGCCCTCGTCGCCGCCCGCATCGATCTGGATGCGCTTTTGCTCGGTGTTGGGCGGGCCGATGTAGCAACCGCGCTCGAGCAGGCGGTCGATCAGGCTGGGCATGGTGATGACGTAGCCCTGCTTGAGCAGCAGGAGGCCATTGGCATCATAGAGCGGCCAGCCCAGGGGCTGGTGCAGAACGAAGTCGGCGGCGACGGCCTGCCTGGGTTTTGTCGACATGGCGCAGATTCGGAATATCGCGGGAAGGTCGTTGAAACTGCGGGTACGTTCTTCTGCCGGGTATTCGTGCTCTGTTTTTGTTTTTCGTCATGTCTTTTGTTTTTTGTATTTTATATAAATGTCAGCTTTTGTCAGCTTTTGCGAGTATTTGTCGTTTAATTGTTTGCCGCCAAATTTTATTTGCAAGTATTTGATTTGTTGAATTATTTGTTGCGACAAATATTCATTGCCGAATGGTTTTCAGAGGGTTTTGTTTAAAACTGCAATGGGGGGTGGTTGCATCCGGGTTTGATTGCGGCGCAAATAAGCGGCCGGTAATCCGGGCATCGCCAAAAATGAAAAAACCGGGCCCGTAGGCCCGGTTTCCGCTGCCGGTGGAAAATCGGTTAAGCCGGGTTCAGCGCACCACGTCGAAGCTGGTGCCCTTGGGGTCGGCGTCGAGCACGTCGAAGATTTTGTCGAGGATGCGCACCAGTACGTTCAGGCCACCCTGGTAGCCCCAGATGGGGAAGCGGTGATGGTGGTGGCGGTCGAACAGGGGGAAGCCGATGCGGATCAGGGGCACCCCGGTGTCGCGCTCAAGGAACTTGCCGTAGGAGCTGCCGATGAGGAAATCGGACGGCTCGGTGGCGAGCAGGGAGCGCAGGTGCCACAGGTCCTTGCCGCCGTAGACCTTGGCCCCCTGGCCGAAGGGGCTGGCCGCCAGCAGGGCCGTGATCTTCTCCACGAATTCCTTGGTCGAGTTGGTCACCACGATGTGCTTGGGCTCGGCCCCCAGTTCGAGCAGGAAGGCGGTCAGGCCGAACACCATGTCCGGGTCGCCGAACAGGGAAAAGCTCTTGCCGTGCAGGTAGGCCTGGGAATCGGCGATGGCGTCCACCAGGCGGCCTCGTTCCTTTTCCAGTTCTTCCGGAATGGCCTTGCCGGAGATCCGGGACAGGCTCATCAGCAGGGCGTCGGTGGCGGCTACGCCGACCGGGTTGTGGAAGGTCACCACCTCCTGGCCCTTGGCGGCGATGTATTCGCCGGTCTTGGCAGTGGAGAACCCCTGCAGCAGGAAGGTGGCCTGGGCGTCCAGGGCCGCCCGGGTGTCGGCCAGGGTGGTGCCGCCGTCGTACATGCGGAATTCGCCGTCGGCCGGGGTGTCGTAGACGTCCGACGGGTCGGACAGGATCGTGCCGTCGATGTCCATGGCCTTGAGCAGGCGTTTCAGTTCCCGGTTGTTGCCGACGCAATAGCCGTCGAAGCCGCCGTTGATCACCACCTTGCCGTTGCCCGTGCTGCGCTCGGCACCGCTCCAGGACTGCTGCAGCACGCCGCGCAGCATGTTGTCGTAGCCGGTGACGTGGCTGCCGACGAAGGAGGGGGTGTGGGCGAAGGGCACCGGAAAGTCTTCCGGCAGGGAGCCCTTCTGCTTGGCGGTCTTGATGAAGGCGTCCAGGTCGTCGCCGATCACCTCGGCCATGCAGGTGGTGGAGACGGCGATCATCTTCGGTTTGTACAGGGCGTAGGCGTTGGCCAGGCCGTCCACCATGTTGTTCAGGCCGCCGAACACGGCCGCGTCCTCGGTCATCGAATCCGACACGCAGGAGGACGGTTCCTTGAAGTGGCGGTTGAAGTGGGAGCGGAAGTAGGCGACGCAGCCTTGCGAGCCATGGACGTAGGGCAGGGTGCCCTCGAAGCCCGAGGCGCACAGCACGGCGCCCAGGGGTTGGCAGGCCTTGGCCGGGTTGATGGTCAGGGCTTCGCGCTTGAAGTTGAGTTCCCGGTACTCCCAGGACTTGGTCCAGTCCTCGATCTTCTTCACTTCGGCGGTGAGCGGCGCTTCCTCGAAGGCCTTCTTGCGCGCCATCAGCTCCTGGTACTCGGGTTCCTTGAAGAGCGCGTTGTGGTCGAGGATTTTCTCGGCGGTTTGCGGCATTTTGAATCTCCTTTAGCGAGCCGGACGGTCATCCCCGCACCGGTCGCGCAGCAGGTCGTGCAGGCGAAGGTCGTACTGGTATGCGGACGGGCGGCGGCCTACTTCTTCCACGGCGCCTTGTTCATGGCCCACACCGGGCTGTTGATGGCCATGTCCATGTCCCGGGCGAAGATGGCGAAGCCGTCGTAGCCGTGGTACGGACCGGAGTAGTCCCAGGAGTGCATCTGGCGGAAGGGAATGCCCATCTTCTGGAAGATGTACTTTTCCTTGACCCCGGAGCCCACCAGGTCGGGGCGGATCGTCTCGGCGAACTTCTCGAATTCGAAGCCGGTGACGTCGTCGTAGATCAGGGTGCCGTCCTTCACGTAATGGGTGGTGCGCTGGTAGTCATCGCCGTGGGCGAACTCATAGCCGGCCCCCACCACTTCCATGCCCAGGTCCTCGTAGGCCCCGACCACATGGCGCGGACGCAGGCCGCCGACGTAGAGCATCACCGTCTTTTTGTCGAGGCGCGGCTTGTACTTGGCGATCACCGCATCGACCATGGGCTGGTACTTGGCGATCACCTTTTCGGCGTTCTCCTTGATCTTGTCGTCGAAGTGGGAAGCGATTTCCCGCAGCGACGCGGCGATCTTGGAGGGACCGAAGAAGTTGTATTCCACCCAGGGAATGCCGTACTTCTCTTCCATGTGCCGGCTGATGTAGTTCATCGAGCGGTAGCAGTGGAGCAGGTTGAGCTTGACCTTGGGGGTCTTCTCCATCTCCTTCAGGGTGCCGTCGCCGGACCACTGGGCCACCACGCGCAGGCCCATCTCCTCGAGCAGGATGCGCGACGACCAGGCGTCGCCGCCGATGTTGTAGTCGCCGATGATGGCCACGTCGTAAGGGCCGGCCGCGTGCTGGGCGTCGGCCTTGTCCAGCACCCAGTCGCGCACCTGGTCGTTGGCGATGTGGTGGCCGAGGGACTGGGACACGCCGCGAAAGCCTTCGCAGCGCACCGGCACGATGGTCTTGCCAGCTTCATTGCCCTTCTTCTTGGCCACCGCCTCGATGTCGTCGCCGATCAGGCCGATCGGGCATTCGGACTGGATCGAGATGCCGTTGGCGAGGGGGAACAGCTGGTTGATCTCGTCGATCACCTTCTCCAGCTTCTTGTCGCCGCCGAAGACGATGTCCTTCTCCTGGAAGTCGGAGGTGACCTGCAGCACGACGAAGTTGTCCACGCCGATGGTGCCGCTGGCGTAGTTGCGCCGGGTGCCCCAGGAATACTGGCCGCAGCCCACCGGGCCGTGGGAGATGTGCACCATGTCCTTGATCGGGCCCCACACCACGCCTTTCGAGCCGGCGTAGGCGCAGCCGCGGATGGTCATGACGCCGGGCAGGGACTTGATGTTGGACTTCACGCCGCAGTCGGGCTTGCCCTCTTCATACACGTTGAGGTGCTTGGCGCGCTTCTTGGCCGCCTTTTCCGGATAGGCTTCCAGCACCTCGTTGATCAACGCCTTGTTGCGCGTCTTGTCGTCGAGAACCGCACTCATGGGTTTCTCCTAAGAATGGTTTTAAGGTTCGGGGGGCGCCCCGTGGGGGCGCGACCGCCCGTCAGGCGGTGACCTTGGCCTTGCCGACGATGGATTCGTCTTCCTTCTGCATGATCCCGAACTCGAGCAGCAGGTCTTCCAGCTCGTCCATGGAAATGGGGGTGGGGATCACGCCGTTGCCGGCGTTGGCGTGGACCTTCTGGGCCAGGGTGCGGTACTCGGCGGCCTGCTTGGACTCGGGGTCGTACTCCAGCACGGTCATGCGGCGCAGCTCGGCGTGCTGCACCACGTTGTCCCGGGGTACGAAGTGGATCAGCTTGGTGCCGAGCTTCTTGGCCAGGGCGTCGGCCAGTTCGTATTCCTTGTCGGTCTTGCGCTCGTTGCAGATCAGGCCGCCCAGGCGCACGCCGCCGGCGTTGGCGTACTTGAGGATGCCCTTGGAGATGTTGTTGGCGGCGTACATGGCCATCATCTCGCCGGACATGACGATGTAGATTTCCTGGGCCTTGTTTTCGCGGATCGGCATGGCGAAGCCGCCGCACACCACGTCGCCCAGCACGTCGTAGGAGACGTAGTCCACGCCGTCGTAGGCGCCGTTTTCTTCGAGGAAGTTGATGGCGGTGATGACGCCGCGGCCGGCGCAGCCGACGCCGGGCTCGGGGCCGCCGGATTCGACGCAACGGATGTCCCGGTAACCCACCTTGAGCACATCCTCAAGTTCAAGATCCTCGACGGAACCGGCGTCGGCGGCCAGGGACAGCACCGTGTCCTGGGCCTTGGCGTGCAGGATCAGGCGGGTCGAGTCGGCCTTGGGGTCGCAGCCGACGATTAGAATCTTCTGGCCCATTTCGGCCAGGGCCGCCAGGGTGTTCTGGGAGGTGGTGGACTTGCCGATGCCGCCTTTGCCGTAGAAAGCAATCTGACGCAGAGACATGATGATTTCCTCAGGGTGGTTGATGACGAATTGGCCCGGAATTCCCGGTTCACCCACCTTTCCGCAAGCCCTGTGCCAGTTGCGCCGATAGCGTACAACCCGCTGTTTTTACGTGGGTTTGTCCATTTCGATGGAGGCGCCTCCACCGTGTCTGGAAGTCGACAACGGCGTTCCGCCTGTCGACTTTCCCTCCAAGTGCGGCACCGGCCGTCGTGGCCGGAATGGCCGCAACGCCAGGCGTGGCGCGGGCCTGGGGAGGAAGGGCGGGAGGCGGCGGCCAGGGGAACGGTTCTTGCTGCCGCCGCCGTCATGGCCGCTCCCGACTCTTATCGCCACGCCACCAACCTGGTGGGCCTGCCCACCGGCCTGCTTGCCAGCCCGGACTACAACGACCACCCCCTGCGGCTGTCCATCCACGGCACGCGCGAAACCAATGCCGCCCTGTTCCGCATGCTCGGCGACGCTGCCGGGCTGGCGGACGCTCAGGCCGCCTTCCGTGCCTACATGAACGCCGTGTTCGATCTGGATGCGCCCAACCCGCCGGACCGCCTGGGCAGGAAGCGCCACCGCTCCAGCTACCTCAAGGTGCTGCACGGCTGGGGCTTCGACGCCAACGGCCCGGCCGGGGCCGTGCTCAAGGGCTGGGTGGAAAGCCGCTTCGGCCTGGCGCCGCTTTTCCACAAGGCGCCCCTGGGGCCCTACCCGTCTCCGGCGTGGATGACCTACGTGGAAGAGAAGATGGCTGCCCGCTACCACACCAACGCCATCGCCCAGCAGTTCGACCTGCTCTACGAATATGGCCAGTGGCTGTTCTGGGGCGACTGGCACGGTACTGCGGGGACGGCCCGAACCGCCCGCGGCGGTCTGCCCGGCTGGCCCTATCCGCCCTGCCGCCACCTGACCCTGTACCGGGGCGTCAACGACTTCTCCGAGCACCAGGTGGTGTGCTGGCTCGGCAAGCGCGAGGCCATCGCCCGGCACAACAACCTGGTCAGCTTCACCGACAGCCGGGAAACCGCCGACACCTTCGGCGACACCCTGCTCGAAGTGGCGGTGCCGATTTCCAAGATCCTCTTCTGCAACGCCCTGCTCGACGGCCCGGTGCTGCGTGGCGAGGGCGAATACCTGGCGATCGGCGGCGATTTCCGGGTGCGCCTGGCCTATCTGTAGCGCGGACAGGGCGATGAGCGACACCTCTCCTCTCCCCGACCTGGCTGCCCGGGTGCGGGGCGCCTACCTGGGGTTCGCCGTGGGGGACGCCCTGGGGGCCAGCGTCGAATTCCTCACCGCCGGCGAAATCCGCGCCCGCTACGGCGAGCTGCGCGACCTGGTGGGGGGCGGCTGGCTCAAGCTCAAACCCGGCCAGGTCACCGACGACACCCAGATGAGCCTGGCCCTGGGGGAAGCCATCCTGGCCGCCCGGGCCGCCGGCGAGGACTGGAGCCTGCCCCGGGTGGCCGAGCACTTCGCGGCCTGGCTCAAGACCCGGCCCATCGACGTGGGCAACACCTGTCGCCGCGGCATCGTCCGCTATATGCAGCAGGGCTCCCTGGAAGCGACGCCCCACGAGGGGGACGGGGGCAATGGCGCGGCCATGCGCAACCTGCCGGTGGTGCTGGCCACCCTGTCCGACCCGGACGACGGGCCGGGCAGCCGCTTTGCCCGCTACACCCTGGCCCAGTGCCGCTTCACCCACCACCACCCCTATTCGGATGCCGCCGCCCTGGCCCTCGGCCGCATGGCCCGCCGGCTCCTTGCCGGTCAGGGCCAGGACGCTGCCCGGCGGGTGGCCGACGACCTGGCCGCCGAGCGGCGCACCTTCCGTTTCGACCCCTACCCCCGGCGCGCCAGCGGCTACGTGGTGGACACCTGGCAGACCGTCTGCCACGCCTTCTTCTCCACCGCCGACTTCGAATCCTGCGTGGTGCTGGCGGTGAACCAGGGCGGCGACGCCGATACCAACGGCGCCCTGGCCGCCATGCTGGCCGGAGCCTGCTACGGCGAAGACGCCATCCCGCCGCGCTGGCTGCGCCGGCTCGACCGGGAGGCGCGTCAGGCGGCGGCGGACCAGGCGGAACGGCTGGCCGGGCTGGACCGGCCCGGGCACGTCCCGCCGTCGGCGCGGTCATAGGTCCAGGGAACGCGGCCCGCCGGGCCGGCGGTGGCGCCATGGGACATGAACGGGAGCAGCGAGAGTGGCCGACGATCTGCAAAAGGACGCCCTGAGCCTGGTCCATTCGGTGGTGATGGGGGTGGCCGGCACCGCGCCCACCTTCAGCATCTCGGCGACCATGGCCACCCTGATCGGCGCCGTCGGCGTGCTCGCCCCCGCCAGCCTGCTCTACTGCGGGCTGATCATGTTCGGCATCACCTTCGCCTACATGCACCTCAACCGGCTGGAGGCCAACGCCGGGGCCTCCTACGCCTGGGTCAGCCGCATCTTCAACCGCACCCTGGGCTTCTTCGCCGGCTGGACCCTGCTGGTGGCCTCCACCCTGTTCATGGTCTCGGCCACCATCCCGGCGGGCAACGCCACCCTGCTGCTGCTCTGCCCCAGCCTGGTCAACGACCAGCTGGCGGTGACCCTGGTGTCCATGGGCTGGCTGGTGGCGGTGAGCCTGGTGCTGATCCGGGGCATCGCCCTCACCGGGGCGGTGCAGGCAGTGATGACCGCCATCGAGCTGGCCATCCTGCTGGTGCTCACCGTGGCCGCCGCCCTGCGCTTCGGGCCGGCGGCGGCCCACCGGCTGTCCTGGGGGCAGTTGGCGCCGAGTGCCTTCACCCCAGCCGCCTTCGCCAGCGGCGCCATCATCGCCCTGTATTTCTTCTGGGGATGGGACGTGGCGGTGAACCTCAACGAGGAGACCCGGGATTCGGCCCGGCTGCCCGGGTTGGGGGCGGCCCTGGCCATGGTCATCATCACCTCGGCCTTCACCGCCTTCGCCGCCGTGGCGCTGCTCGCCCTGGGGGACGACGAGATCCGCAACGCCAGCACCAACGTCATCTTCGCCGTGGCCGACCGGCTCTTTCCCCGGCCCTGGAGCTATCTGGCGGTGCTGGCCCTGATGCTGTCCACCATCGGCACCCTGGAAACCTCGATCCTCCAGTTCACCCGCACCATGTTCGCCAAGTCCCGGGACGGCGCCCTGCACCGGCGCTGGGCCCGGCTCCACGCCGACTGGCGCAGCCCCTACTGGGCCACCTTATTGATCGCCGGCCTGGGCTGCCTGCTGTTGCTCCTGTCCTTGCTCTTCCACGGGGTCGGCGAGGTGCTCAAGGCCTCGATCAATGCCATCGGCGTGCAGGTGGCCTACTACTACGGGCTGGCCGGCTTCGCCTGCGCCTGGCATTTCCGCCACCGGGCACGCCAGTCCCTGGCCGACCTGGTGCTGATGGTGGCCTGGCCGGCCCTGAGCGCCGTCGCCCTGTGGGCGTCGGCGGTGGTGGCGGTGAGCCAGTTTGACCTGCCCACCGCCCTGATCGCCGTGGGCGGCGTGCTGCTCGGCGCGGTGCCCCTGGGGGCCAACCGCCAGGCCCGGGAGCGGGTTGCCGCGACCCCGCCCATGGCGGGGCGGCCTAGCGACGGCGGGTAGCCGGACCGGGGCTCCGGAGCGCGTTTGACGACGGGTGGATAGGTGGCCAGCCCGGGCCGTGGTAAGGTTGCCCGCTTCATTCCATTTCCATGGTGTAGCCATGTTTTTGGCGATGCCCGGGCAGTCCGCCCGCCCCGACCACGCATCCTCTTCCGTCCTGCCCCGCCGCGCCCTGGGGGCGGCCGGCCTTGCCGCAGCACTGCTGCTGGCGGCCGGTCCCCTGCGCGCCGAGCCGGACGCTCCGCCGGCCCCGTCCGCCCAGAGCCCCCAATCGGCCGCGGCGGACGCCTCACCCGCCACGCTCCCCGCCAAGTCCGCCTGGAGCGGCACCGCGGGCCTGGGGCCCATGGTCTTTCCCAAATACACCGGCGGCAACGGCATGCGCACCTGGCTGGTGCCCCTGGTGTCTGCCCAGTACGGCGACGTGGGGTACATCGAGCCCCTGCGCGCCGGGGTCTACCTGTGGGGCAGCGACGACCGCAAGATGGCCCTGGGGCTGGCGGTGGAGCCGCGCTTCGGCTTCCAGGCCCGGGACGGCGCCCGGCTGACCGGCATGGCGACGCGGCGCAACAGCCTGGAAGGCGGTCCGGCCTTCGACTGGGACCTGGGGCCGGTGGCCATCGACGTCTCGGTGTTCACCGACCTCACCAATTCCAGCCAGGGCGGTTCCGGGCGGGTCTACCTCTACCGGGATTTCGCCAAGGACGGCCCTTTCCGGCTGAGCGGCTACGTCGGCGCCGACCGCCTGGGCGCCCGCACCGCCAACTACTTCTTCGGCGTGAACCCGGACGAGGCCACGGCGGCCCGGCCGGCCTACCGGGCCGGAGCCAGCACCAGCGCCACCGCCGGGCTGGATGGCGGCTATAAGCTCAACGCGGAATATTCCCTGGTCTTCGGCATCCAGTCGGCGCGCCTCGGCGGCAGCCTCGCCCGCAGCCCCATCGTCGCCACCCGCCAGGCCAACTTGGGCTGGGTCGGCCTGGCCTGGAACCTCTGATCCGGCAGCGCGGGCAAGATAGGGGACGGCGGTCCAGCGTCCGGCGCCCGCCGTGCCCCCACCGGCATAACGGCGCCGCCTCTCTTGCCCCCTGAACGCTCCCGTTCCGGGGCGCCCGGCGCACCAAGAACAACATGAATACCGACGTTCTGCTCTTCGCCCTCGGCTCCGCCGCGCTGGCCTGGCTGTCGCGCAAGCCCCTGCGCGCACCGGGCAGCCACGGCTTCTACCGCTTCTTCGTCTGGGAAGGCATCCTCTTCCTGCTCGTGCTCAACCGGGAAACCTGGGGCAGCGGCTCCGTCGCCCCGCATGCGCTGGCCTCCTGGGTGCTGATGCTGTCCAGCATCCTCATGGTGTCCCTGGGCCTGCTCACCCTGCGCTTCAAGGGGGCCGTCGATGCCCAGCGCGACGAGGGCGGGGCCGGGCTGTACGAGTTCGAAAAGACCACCACCCTGGTGACCACGGGCGTCTTCGGCTACATCCGCCACCCCATGTACACCTCCCTGCTGCTGCTGACCTGGGGCGTGTTCTTCCAGCTGCCGAGCCTGACGGGCCTGGTCGCCGGCCTGGTCACCACCTGCCTGCTGGTGCCCACCGTCCGGGCCGACGAGCGGGAGTGCGCCGCCTATTTCGGCGAGTCGGCCTACGACGACTACCGGCGGCGCACCAAGATGTTCATCCCCTTCGTGTTCTGAGCCCCCGCTACATCGGGGCGTCGGCCCAAGCGCCACGACTGGCACGGGGTTGCGGGGGATGGGGAATGAAGCCGGCAATGCGGCGCGGAGAAACGCGCGGGCCGGCGGATGGACCGGCCCCAGCGCCGCCCGGCCCTACGGCCGGGGCATGCGCCGCAGCGGCTGGCTCGGGTCGGCCAGGCTGCGGGCGCGCAATTGGCCGCAGCCGCCGTCGATGTCCTGGCCGGCGGAATCGCGCAGCTTGGTCAGCACGCCCCGCGCGTGCAGCTCCCGGGCCAGGGCCTCGGCCCGGGCCCAGTCCGGGCGCTTGAAGCCCAGCTCGCTCACCGTGTTGTAGGGGATCATGTTCATGATCGCGTACTTGCCCTTGAGCAGCCGGACGATGCCGTCCATTTCCGCCGGGCTGTCGTTGACCCCCTCGATCAGGGTCCACTGGTACTGGATCGGGTAGCCGGTGGCCCGGGCGTAGTCCTCGCCCAGTTCCACCAGCTCGTCCGGGGTGAGGCGCGGCGCCCGGGGAAGCAGTTCGGCGCGCAGGTCGGCCCGGCTGGTGTGCAGCGACAAGGCCAGGGCCGGCTTGACCGCCTGGCGCGGCAGGCGCTCGAACACCCGGGGATCGCCGACGGTGGAAAACACCAGGTTCTTGTGGCCGATGTCGCCCACGGTGCCGAGCAGGTCGATGGCCTCCAGCACGTTGTCCAGGTTGTGGGCCGGCTCGCCCATGCCCATGAACACCACCTTCTTCACCCGCCGCCGGGCCCGGGCCAGCACCACCTGGGCGACGATTTCGGCGCTGCCCACCTGGCGCAGCAGCCCTTCCCGGCCGGTCATGCAGAACACGCAGCCCACCGCGCAGCCCACCTGGGTGGACACGCACAGCCCGTCCCGGGGCAGCAGCACGCTTTCCACCGTCTGGCCGTCGGCCAGGGCCACCAACAGGCGGGCCGAGCCGTCGCCGCCCGGATGCTCGGCGCGCACCGCGGCCAGGGCGTCTAGATCGGCTTGCAAAGCCGGCAGGTCGTCGCGCACCCCCAGGGGCAAAAAATCCTCGGCGCGGCGGCGCCGGGCGCCACTGTCCAGGGGCGCCGCCTGCAACCAGGAACGCAGCACCCGATCCTCGTGGCAGGGCTTGGCGCCCAGGGCGCGCAGGCGCTGGCGCAGGTCGTCGATGCGTAGCGGAGTGGAGGCGGGGGTGGTGGGGCTGGACACGGCGAAAGGGCGGACGGGGCGTAAAGGGACGTGAAAGCGGTGCGCAAGCAGCGGAGCGGGCCCCAGGCCCGGGGTTGGGCGACAGCCGGGGCGGCGCGAAAAACGGCGCACCTTAGCACCAAATCCGCCGCCGCGCCCGCCCCGCCGGGCACCAGCCCAAAGTCCGCTACTGGCGCGGACTTTGACGGGGTCCCTCGCAAACGCCGCGCCCCGCCTTGCGCTGCGCGATGGGCCTCTGGAAGTCCGCGCCCCGCCTGGGGTTTGGGGATGCCCGCCAAACCGGCCCCGTGCAGAGGGCTGGGGCGGCGGCGGGCTATGCGTTATGGTTATGGACTTCGCCACCCCATTCCCCCACCGCCATGACCACCGGCACCCCCGACCAGCAGCACGTCTTCGAACAACTGGGCAAGATGACCCGGGACCTGCACGAGACCTTGCAGGTGCTCGGCCGCGAGCACCAGTTCCAGGCCCTCGAACGCACCGCCGACGCCATCCCCGACGCCCGGGAACGGCTCAACTACGTCCTCTCCATGACCGAGCAGGCCGTCTCCCGGGTGCTCAACGCCGTGGACGCCGCCACCCCCGGCCAGGACCACTTACAGCAGGACGCCCGGCAACTGCTCGCCGACTGGGACCGGGTGGCCGACAAGCGCCGCGACAGCGCCGACTACCAGGCCACCCTGGCCCGCACCCGGGCCTACCTGGCCCAGGCCGACGACACCGCCGCCGCCACCAAGGCCCAGCTCAGCGAAATCATGCTCGCCCAGGAATTCCAGGACCTCACCGGTCAGGTCATCAAGAAGATCGTGGACCTGGCCCAGGACATGGAAACCCAACTCCTCACCCTGCTCGCCCGCACCGCCCCGACCGGCGCCGTGCCCGCCAAGAAAACTGAAGACACTGGCTTGCTCAACGGCCCGGCGATGGACTCGGATAAAGTGCAGAAGCAGGCGTTTGGGTCACAGGCGGAAGTGGATGGGTTTTTGGAGAGTTTGGGGTTTTAGAAAGAAAAGGGCTGCTCGGGAAGAGCAGCCCTGTTGCTTTTTATCGTCTTTGGCGTGCCAGAGAAGATGCAACTTGGCACTGGATAGAAACCATTGCCTTCACATGAACCCGCGGTCCACCTCTTTCCATATATCTGCAGCCGCCCCTTCTACATCCAAATATGACTTGGGGAGCAGCGGCGTACGAGCGACAGCATTATCTTTTTTCCACTCGACTGTATCGCCTTGTTTATTTTTTCGCTTTAATTTTGAACCGCTGCCTAACGACATAGAGAAAAGATCTAAAAATCTTCGTGCACCAACGCCTGTAAACGGCTCAAACGTGACCCTGCTTTGTTCTGGTTTGTTGTCTAAACTAGTTTTGAGTGAAATTGCATCAAAATGCAGGTCAAGCGCCCGACTTTTCGGATATGGCTCGACATAAACAACTCGCGTAATGCCAGCATCGATAATATGCTTGGCGCAGTTATGACAAGGAAAAGTCGTGCAATATAAGGTTGTGCCAACTGTCGATATTCCAATACGCGAACAAGACAGAATTGCTTCCATTTCAGCGTGGACCACCCGACCAAACTCTGTTAGATCGGATATTTTACTCTGACCAAGAACCTTTTCTAATTCCGCCAGCTTATCCTCGTTTGCAAGGGACTCTTCAATCAACGCGCTGGCAATTTCATTGATCATATCTTGTTGAGCAGCCTTGTTTGAGTCCTTTTCACGGGTGTAATCTTTCCCGTCATTTACATCAAGGACTTCGCCGGTCTCCGGGTTGACTTCCGCCCAATACTGTCCACCGCCATATTTCGGGGTGTCGTTCGCTCCGGTCGCGATTATTTGCTGGTTACGCGAAATAACAGCGCCGACTTGCCTGGAAAGATCGCTAGACCTGATCGATGAATTGAACGCCATAAACATGGCAAATTCGTCAAAGGTTGGGTTTTTGAATGGATTTGAAAAAAGAATATCTAAAAATCGTTGAAGAGTGTTCTTTACTTGGTCGTCGTTTTTTCCGAGGCTGATAAAGAAATCCGACAGGTGGAATGTATCCCTTGTCTTCTGACCGTGCTCGACTCTCTCGTCTTCGTCAATACGGATTAACTCATTCGCTTCAGTCTGGTTTAATGATTTGTCGTTTGTAAGGTAGTCGAGCCTGCGCTTTTCGTCCGCGTGAATACCAAACAAATAGAATCCTTCACCGTACACCCTGCGCAAAAATTCCACCTCATCAGGATGCTTTAATGAATTAATAATATAAGCGGTTTTCTTAGGATCGCCATCACGGCGTTCCTTAATTTTGTGAGCGGCACCTGCAGCGAGAATAGCATTATTCTCCGTTTCCTTCCGTAACAGGTCACCTTGATTCATGTAGTGCTTAATTCGCTCGTACTCTTTTATATCTTTCAGTGGTTCATTCAATAGACTAGAGACACGAATTTCTTCTACAGCATATCCAAAACCCTTGAGGCGATCTTGCAGTGGGTCGAGCACGCGCTTGTATTCGGTTCCAACGGCATTCACTATGCCTATAACCAGTTCAGTCTCCCTGAAGTTTCCGCTAAGAAAAAGTTTCTCTACTCCCTTAGCTATTTCCGGACTCCGTTTGGCTTCTACTTCCTTTTCCTCTAGCGTAGACAACTCAGCTGCTGGCGAATTTTCGCAATATTCCTCAGGGTAGAGTAGGTGCGGGACTCTTGCCTTTAGCAGACCCAATCCAGGGTCTTTTCCTTGTAGGTTCAACGTTCCCGTAGTTTCGAACCAATTTAGCACCCCGCCATTAAGACGGAGAACCTTCTTGTTCGTTTGATCTTCGTTCCAATCGTTCCCAAGAGACGAAAGCTTCGTTTTCAAATCTTCAAATGAACCTGTGAATTTTAAATTCATGTACCCCTCCCTATCCTATAGATGCGCTTATCTTTCCATTCCCCCGTCCAAGTAACACGGGGGGCTATGAATAAAATTCTAAGGGCATAAGACTACCTTTCTTCTTCAATCGTTAGCAATGACGTCGTTTTACTTAATTGCTGCATGCTGACATCCTTGGGTGTCTTTTGTATCGTGCAGCATCACTTGCCGAACGCTCCAACCACTCATGTCCCCTCTCTTCCTCGACTCCCTCACCCCCGCCCAGCGTTTCACCACCCCCGGCGTCACACTGACCGAAGCCGAGATCATCGACTTCGCCTGGCGCTACGATCCCCAGCCCTTCCACCTGGACGTGAACGCCGCCGCCGAGTCGCCCTATGGCGGGTTGATTGCCAGCGGCTTTCAGACCCTGGCGCTGTGCTTCCGGCTGTTCATCCAGTCCGGGGTGTTCGCCGAATCGAGCATCGGCTCGCCGGGCATCGACGAGCTGCGCTGGCTGGCGCCGGTGCGGCCGGGGGATACGCTCCATGGCGAGATCGAGGTGCTGGAGGTCAAGCCGTCGTCGTCCAAGCCGGATCGGGGTATCGCCCGCCTCAAGTACGTGGCGGTGAACCAGCGCGGCGAAGCGGTGCTGACCTTCATCGTCATGCACCTGTTGAAGCGCCGGACCAACGGTCAGGACTGAGTGCCGTGGCAGTGATGGCGATGGCGGCAATGCGGGACAGGGTGAAAGGGGCCCGGGCATGAATCCCGACGACCTGAACAAGCTGGTGACGGTGGCGATGCCCTTCGGCAAGCACAAGGGCACCCTGATCGCCGACCTGCCGGGCAACTACCTGAACTGGTTCGCCCGGGAGGGCTTTCCCAAGACCGAGATCGGCCGCCTGCTGGCGTTGATGCAGGAGATGGACCACAACGGCCTCAAGCCCCTGCTCGATCCCCTGCGCCGGGCGGTGCGCAAGTAGGGCGAGAAGGCCCGCGCGCGGCCGGTGGCTGGCGCGCCGGGGTGGGGGCTCGGGCGGGAGAGTGGGGGCGGAGAAGGGGCTGGAGCAGGGGCTGGAGCAGGGGCCAGGGCCCGAAAACGGCAGCCGCTTACCGGACCCGCCGGGCGGGGGGCGGGTTATGCCTCGGTCGGCGCCGAGGCCGGGTCCGCTGCCCGGGCCGGGGCTTCCAGGGTGCGGGCGCACACCCGGTCGCGGCCGGCGGCCTTGGCCTGGTAGAGCAGGGCGTCGGCGGCGCGCAGCACGTCCTTGATCTCGGCCGGGCAGCCCGGCGGCACGGCGACCAAGCCGATGCTGACGGTGACCCGGGGGCCGGCGGAAGAACCTTCGTGCGGCAGGGCGAGGCCCGCCAGTTCGGCGCGGATGCGTTCGGCCACGCGCTGGGCGCCGGCCTCGTCGGTGCCGGGCAGGATGCAGGCGAATTCTTCTCCGCCGTAGCGGGCGGCCAGGTCGCAGTCCCGTTCCAGGGCGCGCTGGATGGACCGGGCCACCTGGCGCAGGCAGTCGTCCCCGGCGATGTGGCCGTAGGTGTCGTTGTAGGCCTTGAAGTGGTCCACGTCGATGAGCAGCAGGGCGAAGTCGTCCTCGGCGCGCTGGCGCTGGGCCCAAGCATCGGCCAGGGCCTCGTCGAAGCGGTGCCGGTTGGCCAGCTCGGTGAGGCCGTCGGTGTTGGCCAGCAGCCGGTCGCGCAGGTCGATGAAGGTGACCACGGTGCCGATGAATTCGCCCTTCTTGCGCTGGGGGTGGGCCCAGTATTCGACCGGGAAGCCGCGCCCGTCGAGCTGGCGGAAGACGTCCCGGTGGATGCCCTGGTCCGTGGGCGGCGCCTCGGCCAGCATGGGGCAGCTCGCCGGGCGGCAGGGGTGGTCGCCGCCCTGGCCGTGGATGATGGCGTGGATGTCGCGCCCCACCAGGTCCTGCTCGCCCTTGGCGCCGAGCATGCGCAGCGCCGCCGGGTTGCAGAAGGTGCAGCGGCCCTGGGGGTCGATGCCGACGATGCCCGAGGCGGTGTAGTCGAGCAGCAGGCGGATCTTGGCGTCCGCCTCGGCCCGGGACCGCCAGGTGCGCACGATGACGGTGCCGGCGATGCCGCTCATGAAGGTGAAGCCCAGGGCCACGGCAAGCAGCGAGGCGGCCTTCTGGCGCCATTCTTCCAGGTAGTCGTCGCTGGCCAGCCCCACCAGGGTGATGAGGGGAAAGCCGTCGAGCTTGCGGTACGAGAACATGCGGTGGATGTGGTCGTTGCCGGCGTTGGCCTCGTAGGTGCCGTGGTCGGGGTTGGCGGCGATGGTGGCGCGGAAGGTGTCCGAGACGGTGGTCTCGCCGATCTTGCCGGTAGGCCGGAAGCGGGCCAGCAGGTCGAAATTGCGGCTGGCGTCGCCGCGCAGCACCACCGCGCCCTGGTCGCCGATATCCATGGCCTGGAACTTGGCGATGAACCAGTCGAGGGTGACGCTGGCCACCACCAGCCCGTCAAAGGCGTTGTCGCGGCCGGGAATGCGCGCCACCAGATGCATCACCGGCTTTTCCACCATCCAGCCGATCAGGGGTTCCGAAATCTGGAAGGTCAGGGACGGATCGGCGGCGAAGCGCTGGAAATAGGCCCGGTCGGCCGCCGAGCGCGTGGTGGCGGGGTGGTCGCTGCTGAAGATGACGGTCCCGCTGCGGTCGATCACGATCAGGTTGGCCAGCATGGGCAACTGGCCGCGCACCAGGTGCAGAAAATCCGGCACCGTCGCGTTTGCCGCGCCGCCCGTCCGTCGTTCCCGGGCCACCTCGGCGGCGCAGGCGGCCAGGCCGAGCTTGATGCGCGCCAGTTCGGCGGTGACGTTCTCGGCCAGCAGGGCGTTGAGGCTGCGCGACCGGGCGGCGGCCTTTTCCTTGATCTCCCGGTAGCTGCCGTGGGCGACGATGCCGAGCACGGCATAGACGAACAGGTTGGCGAGCAGCAGAAAGACCAGCAGGTTGAGGTTGGGCCGGGCAGTCGACCGCCAGGCGGCGTCGGCGGGGGAGGAAGGGCGTTTCCGAAACATGGTCGCGTGCTCGTGGCGTGATCGTGTTCTGCCGCCGGGGAGGGCCCGTGGTGCTGCAACGTCGGCCAAGGTTTCCACTATGCCCGGTTTGGCCGCGATGCTGGGTGAAAAACGTGTGAAAAACTGCGCAGAAAGTGGCTGAGAAAGTGGCTGAGCTAGGGCGGCCGGGACCGGCTGTCAGCAACCGCTGGTCAGCGGCGCCCAAAAGTCGCCATTGCTGTAGACCACGCCGCAACTGTCGGAATGCTTCACGCCGTTGTCGGCAACGTAAAGGGTACAGGCGGTGGAGCCGCTGCCGCCCTCAGTCCAGTAATAGGCGCCCTGGGACAGATTGACCGCCTGCCAGATGCCCTGGGGCGAGCAGGAGGGGGTGATGCCCACCACCTCGATCTGGAGACCGTTGCCGATGTCGATGTTGCGGGTCACGCCGTCGGCGCTGAACCCAGAGGCGATGGCCTTGGCGCTGACCAGGTTGATCGCGCCGCGCATGGCGGCCTGGCCGGCGATGAGCGAGGCGCGCCGGGCATCGCTGGATAGGTCGATGAAGCGGGGCAGGGCGCTGGCGGCGAGCACGCCGAGGATGACGACGACGACGATGAGTTCGACCAGGGTGAAACCGGCAGCGCGGGAGGGCATGGAAGGTGGATCGGGAAACGGGCGCCGCGCAGTATAGCGGTAGGGCGACTGGCCGGGATGCGGCGCGGCGCCGTACACCGGGCAAAAGTCTCGACCGGTGCGATGGCGTTCAATCTGGGGGCGCCAAGGCCGCCACCAAGGTGGCGGCTGCGTCGGCCAGGGGCCGGTCTATCACCGCGATGCCTTGCTCGGCGATGAAGCGGACCTCGTTGCGGGTCAGGCGGTCCGCCGGCAGCACGGCGTAGTGGGGGCCGGCGGAGCGTTTCATCACTTGGCGGGCGTAGTTGCGCGCAAGCTGGTCGGCAAAACGGCAGCCGAGGAAGAGAAAGCCCCGCCCGGCGCGGCGCTCCTGCACGTCCGGGGGGATCGGGGTCTGGATGTCGATCTCGGTGAGCACTTCGACGAAATCCGAGTCGGAGATGATGAAGTTGGCCGCCGGGGCGATGCTGCCGAGCGGCTTGTAGAGCAGTGGCCCTCGGGAGGCGGCGTCCTGCCTCGTTCCCGAAGGGCCATAGGCAAGGAACCAGGATTCGCGCACTTCGGCGCGGCTCACGCCCTGAATCTGGCTCCAGTCGCGGCTTTCCGGACGGATGCCCGGCGCGGCCCCGGTCCGCTCGGCCAGGAGCCGGGCATAGGCGTCGTCGTAGTTGGCGTCCACCACAAGGGGCAGGTCCAGGGCCGCCAATGCCCGGTACAGGGAGGGGGGGGCGGCGGAAACCGCGTAGGCCTCGCGCATCAGGGCGGTGAGGGTCTTGCGGTGGCGAAAGTTCTCGATGTACTGAGCCGTGGCCGTGGGGTTCCTGCGCACCCGGGCGGGTACCGCGACCCGCTTGGCGAGGAACTCGGCGAGAGCCTGGGGGGCCACCGGCAGGGCGGCGTTGGCCGGCTCCAGCAGCAGGGCTTCCGGCCCCAGATAGGGGATCAGGCGATGGCCGCGCAACCCGGCCGCTGCGGCGTCGAGCAGGGCCGCCGGGCACGCCGACGGCCTAGTGCCGGCGGTGGGGGCTGGAGCATTCATGGCTGGTCGTCCGTCATGCGTCGGCGCTGTCGAGGCGCCGGGCCTCGATGGTGATGGGCAGGGGCGTGTCGGCGGCCAGGGCCGGCAGTTCCAGCCGCCAGCCGTTTCCCAGGGTGATGGCGCCGCCCCACAGGGTGGCATGGTCGCTGGCTACCACGTCTTGCTCCAGGTCCTTCTTCGGTACGTACACCGACAGATTGCCGTTCTTGTCGCGACGCAGGGTGATCTTCATTTGCGATGCCTCGGTGATGTCGAGCGATTCGAGTTCGCGGCCCTTCATGCCGACCAGGCAGCCCCGGTCGACGAAGTCCACACCGTAGATGTAGAACTGCTGCAGGAAGGTGCCGATGGAGGCGACGTAACCCACGTCGCCCTTCTTTACCAGCACCTCGCCGATCTCCCGGCCGGGGAAGGTGCCGTCGTTGCGCACGTTCCGGCGTGCCCGCACCTTCTCGCCGTAGGTGTAGGCGGGAGGGCCGTCGAGTTCGACGATGTCGCTGTCGCGGGCGCCCATGGCGGCGGCCTCAACCTTTGCCGCCCAGGTCCGGCGGGCGCGCCATGAAGGCGATCGACGCCAGCCCGGAGCCGGAACTGCATCCTCCCGCCCCGGCGCCGCCGCAGCCGCAGACGTGGCGGGCGGCAGGGCTCAGGTACTTGAGGCCGCCGTCGGTGGCCGTCTCGCCGAAGTCGATGGTGTAGCCCTGCAACAGCGCGCAGGTTTCCGGGGTGAGGAAGAGGGTGGCGCCGTGCTGCTGCACCACGGTGTCGCCGGGGCTGGGGGCGTCCTCGATGCTGAACCGGGTGTCGAAACCGGAGCAGCCGCCGGGTTGGACCGCCAGGCGGAAGCCGGCGGCGGGGCCGCCCTGGCCGAAGCGGATCATGCGCCGCATGTAGGCGGCGGCTTTTTCGGTGAGGGTGACGCACATGGCGGAGTCCTCGTGTCGGGGTGGGGGAAGGGAGGCAGGGGGCCGGATCAGGCGGCGTAGCGCGGCACGCTCTTGTCCACGGCGATGCTGTCGGCGGGGCAGGCGGCCAGGCACTGGGGATCGTCGAAGTGGCCGACGCATTCGGTGCACTTGTCGGTGACGATGGCATAGACGCTGTTCTTCTCGACGATGGCGTCGTTGGGGCATTCCGGCTCGCAGGCAGCGCAGGCGGTGCAGGCGGAGGCGATGATCTTGTAGGCCATGGTGGGCTCCTTGAATGTGGGATGGGAAAAAGGGGCGGACCCGGGGCCGGTCAGGCCACCCGGGCCGTCCCGGATGGACGGGTGGCGGCGAGGCGGGCCTGGAACCAGGCCAGGGCCGAAGCTTCGATGTATTCGTGGGCGTAGTCCTGCACCGGCTCGATCCCTGCCTCTTTCAGTTCCTTCATCGGGCAGTGGCCGATCCTGGCCACCAGCACGGCGGCGCAATCCTTGAGGGCGTCGAGGATGGAGGGCATGGCCGCATCGATCTCGTAGCCGCCGGCGCAGTAGTGCTCCACCTTGCGATGGCCGACGAACTTGGCGCCGGCGGCGGAGACTTCGTAGACCTGGAATTCGCTGGTGTGGCCGAAGTGCTGGTTGATGCGGCCGCCACCCTTGGTGGCCACGGCCACCAGGGCCTTTTCGTGGGCACCGGCCAGGCCGGCCTTCTGCTCGGCTTCGGCGGCGCGCTGGTCGGCCCGCTCCTTCTCGACGAAGTCCCGGTAAGCCTGGCGGGCGGTGGGGTCGTAGGTGGCGGCAATGTCGCCCAGCTTGTCGCTGGTGAATTCCTGGCTGCGGTCCTCCCCCAGCATGCCCACGGCGTCGGCCCGGCACTGGCGGCAGTGGCGCATCAGCTTCATGTCGCCCTCGCACTCGTCTTGCAGGGCCTTCAGTTCGGCGGCGCTGGGGCCGCGCTGGCCGGTGAGGCCGAAATGGGTGCCGTGGGCCGGGTCGGAAATGAGGGGCATGATGTTGTGCAGGAAAGCGCCCTTGGCCTTCACCACCCGGTTCACTTCCTTCAGGTGCCGGTCGTTGATGCCCGGGATCAGTACCGAATTCACCTTCACCAGGATGCCGGCCTGGGTGAGCATCTCCAGGCCCAGCATCTGCCGCTCGTGCAGGATCTTCGCGGCTTCCAGGCCGTGCCAGCGCTTGTGGTTGTGGAAGATCCAGGGATAGATGTGCTGGCCCACCTCCGGGTCCACCATGTTGATGGTGATGGTGACGTGGTCCACGTTGAACTTCTTGATGGTCTCCACGTGGTCCGGCAGGGCCAGGCCGTTGGTGGACAGGCAGAGCTTGATGTCCGGAGCCGTCTGCTGGATCAGCTCGAAGGTCTTGAAGGTCTTGGCCGGGTTGGCCAGGGCGTCGCCGGGACCGGCGATGCCGACCACGGAAAGCTGGGGGATCTCGGCCGCCACCGCCAGCACTTTCTTGCCCGCCATTTCCGGCGTCAGCTTCTCGCTCACCACGCCGGGGCGGGATTCGTTGGCGCAGTCGTACTTGCGGTTGCAGTAGTTGCACTGGATGTTGCAGGCCGGGGCCACGGCCACGTGCATGCGGGCGAAGTGGTGGTGGGCCTCGCTGCTGTAGCAGGGGTGGTCCTTCACCTTCTCCCAGATATGGGCGGGCAGGTCGGCCGGGCCGTCGCTGGAACCGCAGCTGCCCGAACTACAGCCGCCCGGTGCCGTGGCCGCCCCCGGGGCAGCCGCGTGGATGGCGATGACCTTGCGCAGCGTTCCAGGGGGCGGGGGGCTGGGGTGGGCGGGGGCGGACATGGCGGGCTCCGGAAGAGTGGGGTCGTGAGCCGTTTTGCAATGGCCGTGCCAAGCCTGGGAGGATCAAGAAAATTCCGATTAATCATGGGGATGGCGAAGCCGTGGCGCCACCGCCGGGCTGTCGGGTCCGTGACAGGCATGTCTCGAATGCGACAGGGCGACGTCGCTGTCCGAGGCGCTGGGGCGTTCCGGTAGTCGGTGGGCAGAAGGCTGTTTTGCAAGGATTTTCGCCGGAGGCCGGCGTTGGGTGTCGTGATGGCACGGTTGTCGCTGAAGGGGTGGCGGCACGTTTCTCTTCACCCTTCAGGAGTCCTTCATGTCCGACCTCACCGTCATCGCCCGCCTGGGCGAAAAATTGCTCTCCCCGACCTTTTCCGGCGCCACGCAAAAGGCCGGCCGCTACGGTTTTCGCGGCGACTTGGGCCTCAGGTTTCCGCCCTCGGTGGCCGGCGAGGCCCGCCCGCCGGAAATCAAGGCCGACCAGGTGATCTTGGCCGGCGAAGGCGGTGCGGCCAGCTTCTTCGCCGGCCACGTCGATTCCCTCGCCCACCTGGAGTTGATCGTCGACGCCTTCGGCCCGGCCTTGGTGCCCAAGGGCAAGTATTTCGTCTTCGCCGGCAACGTGGACTTCGCCAAGCGCTACAAGGTGGAGGCGGGCGGTGTGCCCTTCTACGTGCTGCCCCTGGATGAAGCCACCGTGTGGAACGAGCTGCTCGATCTGTTCTACCTGGACCGGAGCGACATGAAGCGCCTCTCCAGCGAGGCCAAGGTCGATTCCCTGGTGGCTGCGGCCGAGGCTTTCACCGGCGCCGGATTTCCCGAGACGCCCTACGCCACCGCCGTCGCCGAGATGGGACCGGTCAAGGTGCCGGACAACCGGCCGGTCTGAGCCCACCGCGTTTTTGTTTTCTGCCCTGCCAGCGGAGGGGGCCATGGCCCACCTGATTTTTACGAGAAGCCCGGTTGCGGTGGCAATGCTCGGCAGCGGGCGGCCTTGGCCGCCGCAGGCCATACCCTGGAGGTGCGCGATCTGCTCGCCGCGTCCTGGACGCCGGCCTCCCCGGCCCCCTTTCTTCCTGGCTTGCCGGTGACGGCCTGGTTCAACCCGGCTGCGCCGTAGGCCGCGTCTACAGCCGCTTCACCGGGATGCGGTGCTTCTTCAAGGCGTAGCCGATCTGGCGCGGGGTGAGGTTGAGCAGGCGGGCCGCCTTGGCCTGGACCCAGCCGCATTTTTCCATGGCCGCCACCAGTTGTTCCCGTTCGGGTATGCCGGCAATGCCACCGTCGCCGGCCGGGGGGAATTCCCCGTCGTCGCGGTCGTCGCCGTTCTTGGGCGCGGCGGGGTGATGGCGTGGCGGCATGGCAATGGGAAAGGTCGGTGGCGCCGATGGTTGCCCGGCGGAATGGGGAGGCGCCACGAAGGAGCCGCCCGGAGTGCAGCGGTTCTGCTCGGCGTTGAGCAGCATCGACGAAAAGCACTGGCCCTTGAAGCAGCGCAGGTCGTCGGCGCGGATGTGATCGCTCCGGGTCATGGTGGCGGCCCGCTCGATGCAGTTCTGCAGTTCGCGCACGTTGCCCGGCCAGTTGCAGTGCAGCAGCAAATCCATGGCCTCGGCCTCAAGGGCCACGGCCCGGTCGTTGTCCTTGTTGAAGCGGGCGAGGAAGTGCTCCACCAGTAGCGGGATGTCGTCCTTGCGTTCGCGCAGGGCCGGCAGGAACAGGGTCACCACGTTGAGGCGGAAGTACAGGTCGGCGCGAAATTCGCCCTTTTGTACCATTTCCTCCAGGTTGCGGTTGGTGGCGGCCACCAGGCGGAAATCGGCCTTTAGGGTCTTGTTGCCGCCCACCCGCTCGAACTCGTGCTCTTGCAGCACCCGCAGCAGCTTGGCCTGGAAGGTGGGCGTGATGTCGCCGATCTCGTCGAGGAACAGGGTGCCGCCCTCGGCCAACTCGAAGCGCCCCTTGCGCTCGCTGGTGGCGCCGGTGAAGGCGCCCTTCTCGTGGCCGAACAGTTCGGATTCAAGCAGGGTTTCCGGCAGGGCGGCGCAGTTCACCTTGACGAAGGGGCTCTTGGCCCGGGGCGACAGGTAGTGGATGGCGTGGGCGATGGCCTCCTTGCCGGTGCCCGATTCGCCTCTCAGCAGCACTGTGGCGTGGCCCGGTGCGGCCTGGTGCACGTCGGCCAGCACCTCCTGCATGCGCTTCGACATGCCCACCACGTTGTCCACGCGGTAGCGGCCCTTCAACTGGGTCTTGAGCCGGCGCGTTTCCTGGCGGTGGGCTTCCCGCTCCTCGGCGATCTTGCGGTGCAACCGCCAGGACTGGCCGAGCAGGTTGGCCACCAGGGTGAGGATGCGCACGTCGCGTTCGTAGCGCACCGGCCGGTTGTCTTCCGGCGGCCGGTCCACCGACAGCAGGCCGATGGCCCTGCGCCCGTCGCGGATGGGCACCGCCAGCAGGGCGACCCCGTCGCGGCCTTGCCGGTCCTGGCCGACGAACAGGGGTTCCCGGGCGATGTCGGGCACCACCACCGGCGAGTTGCTCTTGAGCACCTGGCCGAACAGGCCCTGGTCGGCGTCCAGCACCGCGGGCGAGCCGGCGAATACGGCACCGGTGGCGCCGAAGACGTGCAGGCGACCGTCGCCCTGGACCAGGGCGATCAGGCCGTGGCGCATGCCCAGGTGGGCGGTGAGCACTGCCAGCAGTTGGCGGGCCCCGGTGTGGAAATCGAGGGGGGCGGTGAGGATCTTGCTGATCTCGTAGATGGTGACCAGCTCCCGGTCCGCCACCCGCTCCCGGGCTGCGTCCCCTGATGCGGGCAGGGTGTTGTCGATCGACATGGTTCAACCTCCCTGGGCGGGAGCCGTCCGCCGGACGCGGGGGCGTTGTCGGCTTTGCGACGGTTCCGGGTGTTAGTTCCATGTTGCTACGCACAAAACATGCCGTGATGCCGGAGTGCCCGTGAGCAGGGGCCGAGGGGGGCGATGGGGCATATCCCCCGCACCATCAAGGTGTGTCGGGTTTGCGACACGGGCTTACGGGGCACCGTAGCGGGGCGTTTGGAAAATGCTGCACTGAAACAAAGGCTTGCCTGGAATGGCGGGCGCTGGCATGGAAGCTGCGTTGAGCCCCCTGTCCGATGAATCGCTGTAGGGGAGCCGACATGAGCGCGCTGAAGGAAACCATTGCCGCCGTCTTCGACGAGCCGGCCTGCGCCCACAATCGCGCCAAGGACGACAAGGCGCGCAAGGCCGGCTGCAAGAAGCCCCTGGCGCCCGGGGCGGCGGCCGGCGGCTGCGCTTTCGACGGGGCCAAGATCGCCCTGCAGCCGGTCACCGACGTGGCCCATCTGGTGCATGGCCCGATCGCCTGCGAGGGCAATTCCTGGGATTCGCGCCACGTCCATTCGAGCGATTCCCTGCGCTACCGCACAGCTTTCACCACCGACCTGAACGAATTCGACGTCATCTACGGCGGCGAGAAGCGCCTCTACCGGGCCATCGAGGAGATCGTCGCCAAGTACCGGCCGCCGGCGGTGTTCGTCTACCAGACTTGCGTGCCGGCCCTGATCGGCGACGACGTCGCCGCCGTGTGCAAAGCCGCCAGCGCCCGTCTCGGCCTGCCGGTGATTCCCATCGAGGCGCCGGGCTTCGCCGGCAGCAAGAACCTGGGCAACAAGCTGGGCGGCGAGGCCCTGCTCGACCAGGTGGTGGGTACCCGGGAGCCGGAGCGCACTACAGCTACCGACATCAACGTTATCGGCGAATACAACGTGGTGGGCGAGTTCTGGCAGGTGAAGCCCCTCTTCGACGAGCTGGGCATACGCGTCCTGGCCACCTTCACCGGCGATTCCCGCTACCACGATCTGGCCTGCTCGCACCGGGCCAGGGCGGCGATCATGCTGTGCTCCCAGGCCCTCATCAACGTCGCCCGCAAGATGGAGGAGCGCTACGGCATTCCCTTCTTCGAGGGCAGCTTCTACGGCATCGGCGACACTTCCGATGCCCTGCGCCGGATTTCCCGGCTGCTGGTGGAACGGGGCGGCCCGGCGGACCTGCCGGAGCGCGCCGAGACGCTCATCGCCCGGGAGGAGGCCCGTGCCTGGGCGCGGCTAGAGCCCTTCAAGGCGCGCTTGCAGGGCAAACGGGTACTGCTGTTCACCGGCGGGGTGAAGTCCTGGTCCCTGGTGGCGGCGTTGCAAGAGGTTGGGTTGGAGATCGTCGGCACCTCGATGCGCAAGAGCACCGCCAGCGACCGGCAGAAGGTGATCGAGATCATGGGGGGCGACGCCCACGTCTTCGACGAGCTGCCGCCCCGGGAGATGTACCGCCAGCTCAAGGAGGCCCGGGCCGACGTGATGCTTTCCGGCGGCCGTTCCCAGTTCGTCGCCCTGAAGGCCAAGGTGCCTTGGGTCGAGATCAACCAGGAACGCCACCACCCCTACGCCGGCTACGACGGCATGGTGAATCTGGTGGCCCAGATCGACCGGGCCTTGCACAACCCGATCTGGGCCCAGCTGCGCCAGCCGGCACCCTGGGAGTCGGCGGACTGGCTGGATGGTTGGGGCGGGGAAGACCGCGCCGCGTCCTGTGGTCGCGGGAGTGCCGGCGCCGCTGCCGGGGAGATGCGCCATGGCTGAGATCGTCGTCAGCAAGAAAGCCTGCACCGTCAATCCGCTCAAGATGAGCGCCCCCATCGGCGCCGCCCTGGCCTTTCTCGGCATGGAGCGCAGCCTGCCCCTGGTGCATGGCGCCCAGGGCTGTACCGCCTTCGGCCTGGTGCTGTTCGTGCGCCACTTCCGCGAGACGATTCCGTTGCAGACCACGGCCATGAACGAGGTCACCACCATCCTGGGCGGCTACGACAACATCGAGCAGGCCCTGGTGAACATCCACAAGCGCGCCAACCCAGGGCTGATCGGTCTGGTGTCCACCGGCCTGACCGAGACCAAGGGCGACGACGTGGAGGGGTTTCTCAAGGACATCCGCGCCCGCCATCCGGAACTGGCCGGGATGGAGGTGGTGTTCGTGTCCGCTCCGGATTTCACCGGTACCTTCCAGGAAGGCTACGGCAAGGCGGTGGCGGCCCTGGCGCGGCGCTTCGCCCGGCCTTCCCGGGTGCGCCGCCCCTGGCAGGTGAACATCCTGGCCGGCAGCCATCTGTCGCCGGGGGACGTGGAGGCAATCCGGGAGCTGGTCGAATCCTTCGGCCTCACCCCGATCATGCTGCCCGACCTGTCCGGTTCCCTGGATGGGCACATTCCCGAGACCTTCCTGCCCCACACCCTGGGCGGCACGCCCCTGGAGGGTGCGCGCAGCCTGGGCGAATCGGCCGCCACCCTGGCCATCGGCGAGCACCTGCGGGAGGCCGCCGAAGCGATCGCGGCCCAGGCCGGGGTGCCCTACCAACTGTTCGACCGGCTCACCGGCCTGGCCGTCAGCGACGCCTTCGTCGCTGCTCTGGCCCGCATTGCCGATTGCGATCCGCCGGCCAGGGTGCAGCGCGAGCGCAGCCAGTTGCAGGACGCCATGCTCGATGGCCATTTCCATTTTTCCGGCACCCGCATCGCCCTGGCCGCCGAGCCGGACCTGCTGACGGGCCTGGCCCACCTGTTCGCCGAACTGGGCGCCGAGATCCACGCCGCCGTCGCCCCGGCGCCGACGCCCGGCCTGGCGACGCTGCCCTGCGCCACGGTGACCGTCGGCGACCTGGAGGATTTCGAGCATCTGGCCGCCACGCCGTCCCCCGATGCCTGGGGCGACGAGCGCACCGCCGAGCTGCTGGTCTGCCATTCCCACGGCCGCCAGGCTGCCGCCCGCCTGGGCCTGCCCCTGTACCGGGTCGGCCTGCCGGTGTTCGATCGCCTCGGCGCCGCCCAGCGGGTCAGCGTGCTGTATCGCGGCACCCGCCAGGTGATCTTCGACGTGGCCAACCTGATCCTGGAGGCTCGGGAACATGACGCCCATGACCCTTCTGCCACCGCGCACTCCACACCCGCCGCCACGGCGGCCCGCCCCGGTCGCGCCGCCGCCGTTCCGGGCGGGGCCCTGCCCGGCGGGCCTGCCACCGGGCAAGGCCCCACCGGCGCGCCCGCCGCGGCGGTTGTCGCTGGTGCCTGACCCTTCCCCCGCCACCTCTCCTTCGCCCCGAGGACGCTGCGCCATGAAAGTCGCCTTCACCACCCAGGACCTGACCCGGGTCGACGCCCACTTCGGCTGGGCCCGCCACATCGCCATCTACGAGGTGGGCAGCGATTCCGCCGCTCTGGCCGAGGTTGTCCAGTTCGACGGCGACCTCAAGGAGGACGGCAGCGAGGACAAACTTACCCCCAAGCTCGATGCCCTGGCCGGCTGCGCCATCGTCTATGTGGCTGCCATCGGCGGCTCGGCCGCAGCCCGGGTGGTCAACTCGCGCATCCACCCGGTCAAAGTGGCGGAAGGCACGCCCATCGCCGAGCTGATCGCCAAGCTCCAGGCGGTGATGCGGGGCACCCCGCCTCCCTGGCTGCGCAAGGTAATGCGCGACGCCGCCGGGGACGGCGCGCCCCGGGAGTTCGACCCGGATTCCGCCTACGTCTGATTTCCCAGGATGCCCGCCATGACCGCCACCACCGCCATCCCCCTGGCCAGCCGCGAGGACGCTCCGGCCCTGATCGCCGCCTCCCCCTTCCTCGCCGAACTGGTCAAGCAATTGCGCGCCCAGGACAGCTACGGCCACTGGGAGGGCAAGAGCGATGCCGAAATCCTCGCTCCCTACCTGGTCGATCCCAAGAGCCTGCCCATGATCGACGACCCGGACCCGGACGTGCTGTGGCGCCTGGAGTTGTTCTACAACGCCGCCGGATTGGCGGTGGAGCGGGCTACGGGGGTGATGTGCGCGCCCATGGTGAAGATGCACCACGAGGGCTTCGGTCGGGTGGTGCTGATCGCCGGCCGGCTGGTGGCCTTCAACAAGTACCACCGGGACGTGCACCGCTTCGGCGCGCCCTCCCTCGCCAAACTGGCCGCCCAGGGCGACAAGGTGGTGGATGAGGCGGTGGCCCTGATCGGCCGTTTCAACGCCGCCGCCACCTATGGTTGAGATGGCTGAGGAGAATCCGATGAGCGCCCCTTCCGTGAGCCCCGACGAGTTACGCGCCCAGATCAAGAAGCTGTCGGCCCAGGCCACCACCTGGAAGATGAACTTGCACGACCTGTCCGAGGAACTGCCGGTGAATTGGGAGGCCATCCCCGAGGTGGCGCGCCAGACCTTCGCCGCCTATGCCGCCCTGACCGAGGCGCGCAGGCGCCTGGCTGAGCTGGGTTGAGCTGAACTGAGCACCGCCCGTGCCGCCGCCGTTGCCCAGCCCATCCTCCTGCCGGGCCAAGCACCGGGGGTTTTTCCCGTTAGCGCAAGGAACATGACATGACCGACTTCACCGTGGTGCTGCCTTCCGGCGTGCACTGGACCCCTCGCTTCGTGCAGGGCATCGACGAGGAAAAATGCATCGGCTGCGGCCGCTGCTTCAAGACCTGCGGCCGCGACGTGCTCGAACTCAAGGGGCTCGACGACGACGGCGCTTACGTGGATTTGGAGGGCGACGATGACGACGAATACGAGAAAAAGGTGATGACCGTCGCCCACCCGGAAAACTGCGTCGGCTGTGAGGCCTGCGCCCGCAACTGTTCCAAGAAATGCATCGGCCACGCCGCCGTGGCGGCGTGATTCCCGGCGGGGAGGGGCCCTTCGTTTCACACGACCCGGCCTGAACCCCGCGCCAGACAAGGAGTTTGAGCCATGGGTGCCCGAGAACCGCATGTAGCCCCGACCTTGCGGGATGGGCCGGCAAAGTCCGCGCCCCGCCTGGAGTTCCAGGCCGCCCCTGGGGCATTACCGCCGCACCCGCCGGCCTTTCCGACGGACGTTGCCGCCATCCTGGCCTGCCTCGATCTGTCGGCCCTGCCGACCCGGGACGCGGCGCGGGGCGACGAATACGACGATCTGGCGGCCCTGCTGCTCGCCCACGCCGCGCCCAGCGCCGACACCGCCGAGGCCTACGCCCGGCGCGCCCTGGCCGCCGCCGTGGCGCGGGGCTGCCTGGGCGGCAACCACCTCTGGCAGGACCTGGGCCTGCCCAGTCGCCAGGCCCTCTCCGACCTGCTGGCGCGCCATTTCCCGGGCCTGCACGGAGCCAACACCCAGGGCATGCGCTGGAAGAAGTTCTTTTACCTGTGCCTGTGCGAGCAGGCCGACATCCGCGCCTGCCGCGCCCCGTCCTGCGGCGTCTGCGTCAGCCATGCCGAGTGCTTCGGCAGCGAGGATGGCTCGGTGCACCGGCCCTGACGAGCGCGGATTCCGGAGGCAAAAACGAGGCGCGCTGAGAGGGCGCAAGCGGCGACGCCCTCCGGCGGAGGGCGTCGTGGGGAAAACGGAAGCAGTGGGGCGTGGGGGCGGCCCCGCCGGCTCAGACCTTCTTCAGGAAGCAGGCCTTGAGCATGAAGTTGCCCTGGTCGAGCTTACAGTCCACCTCATGGTCGCCGCCGCTCACCAGGCGGATGCTCTTCACCTTCGATCCCTGCTTGAGGACGATGGAAGAGCCTTTCACCTTGAGATCCTTGATCAGCACCACTGCGTCACCGTCGTTGAGCACGGTGCCGTTGGCATCCTTGATCACCGCATCGGCCTCTTCCTCCGCCGCCGCGCCCGCCTGGGGCCATTCGTAGCCGCAGTCGGCGCAGACGAAGTTGTCACCGTCCGGGTAGGTGTTTTCCAGGGTGCATTGGGGGCAGGGGGGCAGGGTGGACATCGGCAGAGTTTCCAGTGAGTAGGCCGGAATTATAAGCGATGGGTAGAGCCCTAATGCTATTGCCGGACAGTGCGGTAAAATATGACAAAGATATGGTTGAAAATGCCCGTGAGTCGATCCAAAGAGGCATAAGAACACCTGGCAGAGCGTTCGCAGGTATGGCAATTCAATTGGCCAGGGGGTGGCGAAGTATCAAATCCTGGTGCTCTTCAAGGGGGAAGCATGATCATTTGGGGTTCTGGCGGAAATAGCGCTGATCTGGGGCAAGTTGAGCTCAGACATTGTGAGACGTGTGAGAAAGAGCGGCCGTTTAAGCTATTTCTCAACTATCGGTATGCGCACCTTTATTACCTGCGTTGGGTTACCGACAAGAAATATCATCTGGCATGCGATGTCTGTCGTCGGGGATGGGAGTTGAGGGCTGCTGATGTCGAAGCCAAGCTGGAAAAAAATCCAATTCCTGTAATGACGCGATATGGCTGGACCATCCTGTTGGGTATCGTGGCCTTTGTCGTTCTCTTGGCTAATATGCGTTAGCCAGCATTTCACCAGCCACATAAACGGAAAACGCCGCTTGCAGCGGCGTTTTCCGTTCTAAGGGGTTTGCGGCGCTTACGCCGGCACCCCCAGGATCACATGACTGGCCTTGAACAGGGCGGTGGCGGCCACACCTTCCTTGAGGCCCAGGTCGGCCACGGCGTCGTTGGTGACCACGGCGTGGACCTCGCTGCCGCCGGGCAGGGCGATCACCACGTCGCTGTTGACCGCGCCCTTGATCAGCTGGCGGATGGTGCCGGCCAGGCGGTTGCGGGCGGACAGCTTGATGCCCCCCTCCTCGGTCAGAATCATCACCCAGGGCGCCTTGACCAGGGCGATGGCCGGTTTGCCCACGGCCAATTCCAGGCTGCGGGCGCTGGCTTGGGTGACCACGGCGACGATGATGTCGCCGCCGGCGGTGGTCAGCTCCACCTCGGTGTTGATGGCGCCTTCGCGGACGGCGCTGACGGTTCCGGCAAAACGGTTGCGGGCACTGGCTTTCATGGCATTTTCCTTGGGGCGGGCGCAATGACGTTGAGATGGTAAAAGCAGAGCGCCGGCGTTATAGCCTGGGTTAGACGGCGAAATGGCGGGGCCGGCGCGGGGGTGATGGCAGCCAGTCTAGGGAGCAGCGTTGTTTAAAAACAACCATACCGGCCCGCACCAACTGGGTGCCGAAGGGGCGGCGGCATGACGAAAAGGTCCGGAATCGGTCAGTTTTTGGGGTTTGTTATATAGTCGCGTATATAACAACCGTAACGAGGTGTCGCCGATGACCCACCCCCATCCCAAGCTGGTCGGCAAGCTGGCCCTGGAAACCGAGTTCGGGCCCTTCCTCGGGGACACCCGCATCCGCCTGCTGGAGGCCATCGAGCGCCACGGCTCGATCTCCCAGGCGGCCAAGGCGGTGCCCCTGTCGTACAAGGCGGCCTGGGACGCGGTAGATGCCATGAACAACCTGGCCGACGAGGCCCTGGTTACCCGCACCACCGGCGGCCGCCATGGCGGCGGTACCCAGCTCACCGACTACGGACGCAAGATCGTCGCCCTGTACCGGGCGGTGGAGCAGGAATACCAGGACGCCCTGGACCGGCTGGCGGCGCGCATGGAGGAGGTGGAAGCCGGCGACGTGCATAAGTTCCAGACCTTGCTCAGGCGCATGTCGATGAAGACCAGCGCGCGCAACCAGTTCGTCGGCAAAGTGGTGGGCCTGCGCGAGGGCGAGGTGGATTTCGAGGTGCGCCTGCGCCTGGACGAGACCAACGAGCTGGTGGCGGTGATCACCCGGGAGTCGGCGGAAAACCTGGAGCTGGCCATCGGCAAGGAGGTGTTCGCCTTCGTCAAGTCGTCGTCCCTGCTGCTGCTCACCGACCCCAACGTGCGCACCACGGCGCGCAACCAGCTGTGGGGCGAGGTCAGCCACATCCACGACGGCCCGGTGAATGCCGAGGTGGGCCTGACCCTGCCCGGCGGCAAGACCGTCACCGCCGTGGTCACCCGGGACAGCGTGGCCAACCTGGGCCTGAGCCTGGGCTCCACCGCCTGCGCCGTGTTCAAGGCCTCCGCCGTGATCCTGGCGGTGTACGCCTGACGCCGCCCGCCCTTTCCCCTTCCCGCTCGAACCCTCGCAAGGAGCCCGTCATGAGAGCCCGTTTCCCCTTCCGCACCGCCCTGGCCGCCGCCTGCCTGCTGGCCGGCAGCGCCGCCGCCCTGGCCGATGAGGTCAGCGTGGCGGTGGCCGCCAACTTCACCGCGCCGATGCAGAAGATCGCCGCCCAGTTCGAGAAGGACACCGGCCACAAGGCGCTGCTGTCCTTTGGCGCCACCGGCAAGTTCTACGCCCAGATCAAGAACGGCGCCCCCTTCGAGGTCTTCCTCGCTGCCGACGACGAGACCCCGGCGCGGCTGGAGAAGGAAGGCGGCATCGTCGCCGGCAGCCGCTTCACCTACGCCATCGGCAAGCTGGTGCTGTGGAGCGCCAAGCCGGCTATCGTCGATGGCCAGGGCGAGGTGCTGAAGAAGGGCGGCTTCGACCACCTGTCGATCGCCAACCCCAAGCTCGCCCCCTACGGCGCCGCCGCCGTCGAGACCATGAAGGCCCTGGGCGCCTACGACGCCTTGGCGCCCAAGCTGGTCCAGGCCGAGAACATCGGCCAGGCCTACCAGTTCGCCGCCAGCGGCAACGCCCTGCTCGGCTTCGTCGCCCTGGCCCAGGTGGTGGACGAAACCGGCAAGCTCAAGGGCGGCTCGATGTGGGTGGTGCCGCCCAAGCTGTACTCCCCGATCCGCCAGGATGCGGTGATCCTGGCCAAGGGCCAGGGCAAGGCCGCCGCCGCGGCCCTGGTGAAGTACTTGCAGGGCGACAAGGCCCGGGCCGTGATCCGCGGTTACGGCTACGACCTGTAAGGCGCCCGGGACATAACCACGCACCGCCCTAACCCGCCATGACCTTCAGCCCCGACGACTGGGCGGCGATCCGCCTCACCCTGGAACTGGCCGCCACCACCACCGCCGTGCTGCTCCTGCTCGGCACCCCGGTGGCCTGGTGGCTGGCCCGCACCCCGTCGCGGCTCAAGGCCGTGGTCGGTGCCGTGGTGTCCCTGCCCCTGGTGCTGCCGCCCACGGTGCTCGGCTTCTACCTGCTGGTGCTGCTCGGCCCCAACGGGGTCGGCGGCCAGCTCACCCAGGCCCTGGGCCTGGGGCTGCTGCCCTTCTCCTTCCCCGGCCTGGTGGTGGCCTCGGTGCTGTATTCCACGCCGTTCGTGGTGCAACCGTTGCAACAGGCCTTCGAGGCCATCGGCACGCGTCCCCTGGAAGTGGCCGCCACCCTGCGCGCCGGTCCCTGGGACACCTTCTTCGCCGTGGTCCTGCCCCTGGCCCGGCCGGGCTTCGTCACCGCCACCATCCTGGGCTTCGCCCATACCGTCGGCGAGTTCGGCGTGGTGCTGATGATCGGCGGCAACATCCCGGACAAGACCCGGGTGGTGTCGGTGCAGATCTACGACCACGTGGAGGCCCTGGAATACGCCCAGGCCCACTGGCTGGCCGGCGGCATGGTGGTCTTCAGCTTCCTGGTGCTGCTGGCCCTCTACGCCAGCAAGGCGCGCCGCTCCTATGTCGGCTGATCCCATGATTCTTCCCCCGGACGGCGGCGCCATCCGCGCCCGCTTCGACATCACCTACCCGGGCTTCGCCCTGACGGCGGACCTGACCTTGCCCGGCCACGGCATCACCGCCCTGTTCGGCCGCTCCGGCTCGGGCAAGACCACCCTGCTGCGCGCCATCGCCGGCCTGGAGCGCCACCCGGGCGCCTACCTGGCGGTGAACGGCGAGGTCTGGCAGGACGACGACCAGTTTCTGCCCACCCACCGGCGGCCTCTGGGCTACGTCTTCCAGGAGGCCAGCCTGTTCCCCCACCTGACCGTGCGGCGCAACCTGGAATTCGGCCAGAAGCGTGCCCGGGCCGGGGTGGGGGCGGCGGAACGGCGTGCCGACCTGGAACAGAGCGCCGAACTGCTCGGCATCGCCCCCCTGCTCGACCGCCTGCCCGACCGGCTGTCCGGCGGCGAGCGGCAGCGGGCGGCCATCGCCCGGGCCCTGCTCACCCGGCCGCGCCTGCTGCTCATGGACGAGCCCCTGGCGGCCCTGGACTTCCAGCGCAAGGCAGAAATCCTGCCCTACCTGGAGCGGCTGCACGACGAACTGGAGATTCCGGTGCTCTACGTCAGCCACTCCCCGGACGAGGTGGCGCGCCTGGCCGACCACCTGGTGCTGCTCCAGGACGGCAAGGTGGCGGCCAGCGGCCCCCTGCGCGACACCCTGGCCCGCCTCGACCTGCCCACCGCCTTCGCCGACGACGCCGGGGTGGTGATCGAAGGCACGGCGGCGGAGTTCGACGCCGCTTACCACCTGCTGCGCCTCGACTTCCCCGGCGGCAGCGTCCACGTCGCCCACGGCGAGGTGCCCCCCGGCCGCCGCCTGCGCTTCCAGGTGCGGGCCCGGGACGTGAGCCTGAGCCTGTCGGCGGAGCGGGACTCGTCGATCCTCAACCGCCTGCTCGCCACGGTCACCGCCGTGGCCGACGCCGACACCCCGGCCCACGTGCTGGTGCGCCTCGATGCCGGCGGCACGCCGCTGCTGGCGCGCATCACCCGCCGCTCCCGGGACCAGCTCGGCCTGACCCCGGGCAAGCCGGTGTGGGTGCAGATCAAGGCGGTGGCCCTGCTCGCCTGAGGATCGGGCGCTGATCGAGGGGGGCGAGGGGCCGCTGTCTGGCTGGCCCGGATATTTCCGCCAATGTCGAGTCCGCGGCGCGGTTGCGACTATCGTCGTGTCGTATTGAATACAGCGCTCCCCTTTTGTCCAAGCGGCGCAATGTCGCGGTTTTGATCCATTCGGACACCCTTCTGCCGGTTTCAGGTCAGGTTTTTGACCTATCCGTAATTCGACGTATATGTTGATATACAGCGTACTGCCATAATCATGGGGGGCGCCGTCAGCTAATTGAGCTTTGACGGGTTTGTCCTGCGCGATTCGCTATATATATTTTTATATACCGATGACGGCAACGTGAGCCGTGCTGCCACCGTTTGAGAACAGAACAAAAGGGGAATTCCATGAAAAAGACCATCATCGCCGCTCTGATCGCCCAGGGCTGCGCCGGTGCCGCCTGGGCCGGGGACGAGGGCGTGTTCTCCCTCGGGGAGATTCGCGTCACCGCCGCGCCCATGAGCCAGGTGGCTCCTGGTAGCGCCAGCATCGATGCGGCCGAGATCCGCGAGCACGACAAGGTCACCGTGGGCGACGCCCTGGAAATGGCCCCCGGCGTGAACCTGAGCAAGGTCGGGGCGCGTAACGAGCAGATGGTCTATGTGCGCGGCTTCGACCTGCGCCAGGTGCCGGTCTATATCGACGGCATCCCGGTGTACGTACCCTACGACGGCTACGTGGACCTGGGCCGCTTCACCACCTTCGACCTGTCCCGTATCGACGTGGCCAAGGGCTTCAGCTCCATGATCTACGGCGCCAACACCCTGGGCGGGGCGATCAATCTGGTCAGCCGCCGGCCCACCAAGGCCTTCGAGGGAGAGGTCGGCGGCGGCGCCACCTTCACTAGCCGGGGCGAGCACAATGGGACCCAGGGCTACGCTAACGTGGGGTCGCGGCAGAAGGACTGGTACGTGCAGGCCGGCCTGTCCTGGGTGAACGAGGACTACTTCCGCCTGCCCGGCGGTTTTTCCCGCACCCCGGGCGAGGACGGCGGCAAGCGCGACAACAGCCGCCACGAGGACACCAAGGGCAGCCTGAAGCTGGCCTACACCCCCAACGCCACCGACGAGTACGCCATCAGCTTCGTCTCCCAGCACGGGGTCAAGGACGTGCCGCCCTATGCCGGCACCGCGCCCGGGGTCACGCCGCGCTACTGGAAGTGGCCGGCCTGGGACAAGGAGGCGGTGTACTTTCTTTCCAACACCCGCATCGGCGCCCATACCCTGCGCGTCAGGGCGTACCACGATTCCTTCGAGAACTCCCTGAGCGCCTACGACGACGCCACCTACACGGTCCAGAAGAAAAAATCGTCGTTCAACAGCTGGTACAGCGACTACACCAACGGCGCCGGCATCGAGGGCGACTTCGTGCTGGGCAGCGCCAACCTGCTCAAGGCCGCCTACAACATCAAGCAGGACATCCACCGCGAGCACAATGCCGGCGAGCCCTGGCGCCTGTTCAAGGACCTGACCCAGTCCCTGGCCCTGGAGGATACCCACACCTTCTCCAACCGCCTGTCCCTGGTCACCGGCCTGTCCTACGACCGTCGCCAGACCCAGGAGGCCCAGGACTACAACGCCACCACCAAGGTGGTCAGCGATTTCGCCCGGGACAGCGGCTTCGCCTTCAACGGCCAGGCCGGGCTGTTCTACAAGCTCGGCGAGACCGCCAAGCTGCACGCCACCGTGGCGCGCAAGAGCCGCTTCCCGACCATCAAGGACCGCTACTCCTACCGCATGGGATCGGCGATCCCCAATGCCGGCCTGGAGATGGAAAAGGCCAACCACTACGAGGTGGGGTATTCCCAGCTGCTCGGCGGGCGCCACCTGTTCGAGGCCAATGTCTTCCACAGCGACATCACCAACCTGATCCAGTCGGTGCGCATTGCGCCCACCGTTTGCAGCACCCCGCCTTGCAGCCAGATGCAGAACGTGGGCAAGGCCACCGCCAACGGTATCGAACTGGGGTTGCGCGGCGATCTGGCCAGTCTCGACTACACCGCCAACTACACCTACCTGAACCGGGAAAACCGTTCCGACCCGAACGTCCGGCTGACCGACACCCCTCGTCACAAGCTCTTTGCCGGCGCCACCTGGCGTATCGCCGGCGGCTGGAGCAGCACCGCCAGCGTCGAGGCCATGTCGTCGCGCTACTCCTCCACCGATGGCCTGCAACGGGCCAGCGGTTTTGCCGTGGCCAACCTCAAGGGCGGCTACCGCTTCGCCGGCGGCACCCGCATCGAAGCCGGCGTGCGCAACCTGTTCGACCGGCTCTATGCCTACACCGAAGGGTTCCCCGAGCCGGGCCGCACCTGGTTCGTCCAGTTCAACGCGCCGCTCTGATGCAAAGGTCCGCCATGTCCGCCCGCTCTATCCCCTTGGTGTTCCCCTGCGCCACCCGGCGCCGCCTGCTCCACGGCCTGGCCGCCGGTGCCTGCGCCGTCCTGGCCGCCCCCTTGCGCGCGGCGCCCCAGCCGGTGGTGGTGCTCACCAGCTATCCTGACGAAGTGGTCTCGCGCATCGAGGCCGCCTTCGAGAAGGCCCATCCCGGGCAGCGTTTGCAAGTGGTGTGGCGTATGCCGCACGACGCCTTGCCCTACCTGCGCCAGCCCGGCCAGGGCGGGGTGGATGTGTACTGGACCGCCTCGCCGCGCAACTTCGCCACCCTCAAGGCCGAAGGGGCCTGGCGCTCCCTGGATGGCCTGGGGGTGGATCGGCATGGCCTGCCCCCGGTGCTCGGCAACACCCCCCTGTCCGACCCGGACGGCCAGTACCTGGCCACCGAGATGGCCGGCTATGGTTTCGCCGTGAACCCGGGGGTGTTGGCCCGGCGCGGCGTCCCCCTGCCCGGCGACTGGGAGGATCTGGCCGACCCGCGCCTGGCCGGCGCCCTGGCCCTGCCCATTCCGGCCCGGGTCGGCTTCGCCCCGGTGATGGTCGAGATCGTCCTCCAGGCCTACGGCTGGGAACGGGGCTGGGCCCTGTGGAGCGAGATCGCCGGCAACGCTGTGCTGATCGACCGGGGGTCCACCTTCGTCGCCGACGAGGTGGCCGCCGGCCGGGTGGCGGTGGGCCTGTCCATCGACTTCTTCGTTGCCGCCGCGGTGGCCAACGGGGCGCCGGTCCGTTTCCTCTATCCGCGCCACGGCGGCGTCAATCCAGGCCAGGTGGCGGTCACCGCCGGGGCGCCCAACCCGGCCGGGGCCAAGGCCTTCGTCGAGTTCGTCCTGTCCCCGGCCGGCCAGGCGATCCTGGCCGACCCGGACATCCGCAAGCTGCCGGTGCGCCCGGCGGTGTACGCCAGTCTGCCGGCAGGCTATCCCAACCTGTTCGAGCTGGCTGCCGCCGGCGGCTACGGCTTCGACGGACGCCTCGCCCAGCCGCGCCTGGGGCTCACCGCCGCGCTCTTCCAGCAGCAACTGGTGGCGCCTCACGCCGAGGTGGGGGCCCTGTGGCGGCGGGTCCATGCCGCCGAGGCGCGCCAGCCTGCCGGAGCGGCCGCCCAGGCCGTGGCCGAAGCGCGCCGGGCGTTGGCCGCGCCGCTGGCGAGCGAGGCCGAAGCGGCCGACGAAGCCCTGCGCCGCCGCTTCCGCAGCCGGGTCGAAGGGGCGGACGCCACCGCCCTGGAGGACGTGGAGGAGCAGTGGCGCCGCCGGGCCGTCGCCCGCCGCGCCGAGGCGGCCCGTCTGTTGGCGGAGGCCGGGGCATGACCCGGCACCCCCGGCGCAACTTGCGCGGCGCGGTGGCGCTCCTCGCCGCCGCCCTGGCCACCCTGGGGGCGGCTGGCGTCCATCGCCTGGCCGGTGCGGCGGCCGCCGGCGACGACGGCCCCTACACCACCGCCGAAGCTACCCGGGAGGCCTACGGCCGGCCCTTCGCCACCCTGGACGAGGCCGGGCGGCCGGCGTTCTTCCGTGGCCGCAGCCTGTTCCGCCAGAGTTGGGTGGTGGCTCCCGCCCAGGATGCCGAGGTGGACGGCCTGGGGCCGCTCTACAACCGGCTGGCCTGCCTGTCGTGCCACCCCAAGAACGGCAGGGGCCAGGCCCCGGCGGGGCCGGACGAGCGCATGCAGTCGATGCTGGTGCGCCTGTCGCTCCCCGGCGTGGGCCCCCACGGCGGCCCCAGGCACCATCCGGCCTATGGCGACCAGCTCAACGAGGAAGGCATCCCCGGGGTGCCCGGCGAGGGCCGGGCCGCGGTGCACTGGGAAGAGGAGACGGTCACCCTGGGCGACGGCGAGGCGGTGCGCCTGCGCCGGCCGCGTCTGGAGTTCCGCGACCTGGCCTACGGTCCCCTGGACGGGACGCTCGTTTCACCCCGGGTCGGCCAGGCGGTGTTCGGCCTGGGCCTGCTCGACGCGGTGCCGGATCGGGAACTGGTGCGCATGGCCCGGGAAGCCAAGCCCGACGGCGTGGGCGGCCGGGTCAACCGGGTGTGGGACGCCGCCGGCCGGCGCACCGTGGCCGGCCGCTTCGGCTGGAAGGCCAACATGCCCAGCTTGCGCCAGCAGATCGCCGGAGCCATGGCCGGGGACCTGGGTATCACCTCGCCCCTGTTCCCCGCCGCCAACTGCACGCCGGTCCAGACCGCCTGCCGGGCCGCGCCCAACGGCGGCACGCCGGAACTGAGCGGCGCCCAGCTCGATGCCATCGAAACCTACCTGGCCCGCCTCGCCGCGCCCCGGCCCCGCCCCCGGGAAGGGGCCGAGCGGGGGGCCGCCCTGTTTGCCGCGGCCGGTTGCCCAGCGTGCCACCGGCCGCGCCTGACGACGGGAGCGACGGCGGCCGGGGCGCGTCACGGCATTCCCGCCGGAACGGCCTTCGCGCCTTATACCGACCTGCTTGTGCACGACATGGGGGATGGGTTGGCCGATGACCGTCCCGACTTCGCGGCCGGCGGCCGGGAATGGCGCACCGCCCCCCTGTGGGGCCTGGGGCTGCAGGCCCTGGTGAACGGCCACACCTACCTGCTGCACGACGGCCGGGCGCGGGACGCCACCGAGGCCATCCTGTGGCACGGCGGCGAGGCCCGCATCGCCCGGGACCGCTTCGCTGCCATGGCCCGGGCCGACCGGGCCGCCCTGCTGGCCTTCCTCGACAGCCTGTAGACGAGGGGCCGTGGTGGCTTGGCCTCAGGCCACCACGCCGATCAGCACCGACGATGGGCGGAAGGCCACGGTGACCGTCTGGCCCGGCGCGAAGGGGGCGGCCAGCTCGGGGCCGGCGTTGGCCACGGCGGTAAGGCCCGAGCCCAGGTCCACCACGATCTCGCGGCGACCCCCTTCCTGGCGCAGGCGCCGCACCGTCCCGTCGAGCCGGTTGTGGTCGGCGTAGGCGCTGCCTTCTCCACCGCCCAGCACCAGCACCGCCGAGGCCTTCACCAGGGCCACCACCTCGCTGCCCACGGCCAACCCCAGGGAAAGGGTGCTGTCCGGGGTGAGGCTCGCGCAGAGCCGTTGGTTGCCCGGCAGCTCCAGGTGGATCTGGTCGATCAAGGAGCCGTGTTGAATGGCAGCCACGCGGCCGCAAAACTGGTTGCGGGCGCTGGTGCGCACCGCCACCCGGTCGAGCAGTCGGGCATCGGCGTCGAAGTGGCCGCCGCAGCGTTCGCGCAGCCGGCTCCGCTCTTCTTCCAGGACCACCAGGGCCACCGCCAGGCGGCGTCCCCGGGGGGTGAGGCGCAGGGCGCAGCCCACCTCGGCCACCAGCCATTCGGCCAGGCATTCGCCGGCCAAGTTGTTCATCTCTTCAACTGCCTGGCGGGCGGCATCGGTTTCCTCGGGGGGGACCGGCAGCACTTCACGGGCGACGGCCCGCTCCAGCCATGCCAGGCGCGCGTTGGGACGGACCGGGCGGTTGGCGGCTCGGGCCGCCGGGGCGGGCATGGGCCGGGGAGGCAAGGTCTTGGCGGTCATGGTGATTCCTTCAATGGTTGGTTATAGCTCTTCATATACAACGATCGGCAGGAAAAAACACGGAGTCGCAGGGGAAGCCGGGGCCGGCCGCCGGGCCGGGCCCCGTCAGCCCCAGGCCGCCGCCGGGGCGAGAAGCCGTTCCACCGGCTCGTCGAACTCCAGGTGGCGGTCGAAGATTTCGGCGACGTCGCCGGGTTGAACCCGCTGGTACATCACCCCGTCCGGGTAGACCAGCACATGAGGACCGCCGTCGCAGGGGCCAAGGCAGGCGCAGGCGGTCACGGCGATGCGGCCATAGGCCTGGCGCCGCGCCAGCTCGTCCCAGAAGGTCTGGGCCACGGCCGCACCGCCGCTGCCGGCGCAACTGCCGCGGGGATGGCCCGGGGGACGCCCCTGGGTGCAGACGAAGACGTGTTTTCTGGCTTTCACGGCGGCATTCCTCAAATTAGGGCGCGGGCCAGGCGTAGTTCCAGGGCGGCCACGTGCTCGGCCTCCTCGGCGGCGAATTCCTCTGCCAGTACCTTCACTTCCGGGTTGCGGGTGGTGGCGGCAATGGCGGCGTAGAAGGCATGGCCGCGCCGTTCGCTGTCGAGTGCAAGTTCCAGGGCGGTGTGGGGTGGCAGGAAGCCGTCCACGCCTTCCCAGCCGGCGGTCTCCGGGCTGGTTCCGTCGGGCCATTCGTACTCGTCGGGGGCCAACTGCGGCGGGGAGCGGAAGCCGGCCCGGGCGGTGGCTTCGGCCAGGTGCTGGCGCGAGAAGACGGCCATCTGGCGGAAGCAGGCTTCGGTGTCGCCATTGCCGACGGTCTTCATGCTTTCGGCCAGCTCCTCGAAGCGCCGCGCGGCGTCACGTTCGACCTGGATGGCGTGGGTGAGAAAACGTTCGACGTCGTCCATGGGGCCTCTCAACCGAACTTGAACAGGATGCCGAAACCGCCCCGGGGCCATTCCCAGTCCAGGTTGCGGTGTTCGTCGCAGACGATGCGGCAGGTGCCGCACTCCATGCAGCCGTCGGTGATCAGCACCACCTTGCCGTTGCCTTCCTGGGTGTAGCAGCCCGCCGGACAGCACACCGTGCATTGCTTCTGGCTGCACTGGTGGGTGCACAGTTCGGCGTCCTTGATGCGGATGTGGGGCCGGCCGGCATCGACCCGGTAGCGGTTCTGGAATAGCTTTTCCTCGACCTTCTGGGTGGCGTGGGTTTCCATGGGCTGCTCCTTACTTCGATTCGACGGCGCGCCAGAACTTGAAGGCGTCGCTGATCAGTCCCCACCAGGAGCGGCGGGCAACGAAGGTCTGGCGGATCTGCCTTTCCTTGGTGCGCTTGTCCACGCCGTCCACCAGGATCAGGGTCTGGGCGGCCTTGGACAGCAGTTCCGGGTAGGTGGTGAAGAACTGGGGGTTCTTGTGGAAGATGGCGGGGGCGCGCCGGTACTTCTTCAAGTCCTTCATGACGAAGCTGTCGTCCAGCTTGGCCTTGTAGGCGGACAGGTTGGGGGCGGTGCAGGCCTTGCCGGCCGCCTTCAGCTCGATCACCGTCTGGGCGGCGAGCATGCCCGTGGTCATGGCCAGGTTGGAGCCTTCCCGGTGCAGGCCGTTGACGAACTGGCCGGCGTCGCCGGCGATCAGCCAGCCGTCGCCATAGACTTGGGGCACCGCGTCGTAGCCGCCCTCGGGGATCAGGTGGGCGGCGTATTCCTTCATGTCGCTGCCCTCGATCAGGGGGGCGATGGCCGGGTGGCGTTTCATCCGGTCGAGCAGCTCATAGGGGGTGACCGTCTGGCGCTTGAAATCGGAGAGCATGCAGCCCACCCCCAGGGTGATCGACTCCTTGTTGGTGTACAGGAAGGCGGTACCCATCATGCCGGCGGTGACCTTGCCGGCCATTTCGATCACTACTCCCTCGTCCTCGCCGATGGAAAAGCGCGACTCGATGGTCTCCTGGGGCAGGAAGTGGATTTCCTTGACCGCCAGGGCCATGTCCTTGGGGTCGAGCTCGGGGCGGAAGCCGGCCTTGCGCGCCAGGACCGAGTTGGCGCCGTCGGCGAGGATGACGCAATCGGCGTGGATCTCGCCACCCTTGCGGTCGGTGCGCACGCCGATCACCCGTTTGCCGTCGAGCAGCAGCTCTTCCACCGTGGCCTCGCAGATGACCATGGCGCCGGCGTGCTGGGCCTTCTTGCTGAACCACTGGTCGAAGTGGGCGCGGATGATGGTGTAGCGGTTGTAGGGCCGGCGGTTGAATTCTTCGGAGCGGTAGGTGGAGCCGACGCAAGAATCGTCGTCGAGTATCCACACCCGCTGCTCGATCAGGTGCCGTTCCAGGGGGGCGTCGTCGCGGAAGTCGGGGATGATCTTCTCGATGGCGTCGGCGTAGAGGATGGCGCCCTGGACGTTCTTCGAACCCGGGGTTTCGCCCCGCTCCAGTTGCAGCACCGACAGCCCGGCCTTGGCGCAGGTGTAGGCGGCGGCATTGCCGGCCATGCCGGCGCCGACCACGATCACATCGAATTTTTCGGCCATGGGAATCTCCTTGGCGGTCAGCCGGCCTTGCGGGCCTGGGCCAGGTGGGCGGAAAAGGCATGGGTCAACGCCGGCAGGATCTGCATGGCGTTGCCGACGATGCCGAAGTGGGCGAAGTCGAAGATCGGCGCATTGGGGTCGTTGTTGATGGCGATGATCACGTCCGCCCCGTCCATGCCCACCCGGTGCTGGATGGCGCCGGAAATGCCGGCGGCGATGTACAGCTTGGGCCGCACCGTCTTGCCCGACTGGCCCACCTGGCGGTCCAGCTCGGCCCAGCCGGCCTGGACCACCGGGCGGGAGGCGCCGACTTCTGCCCCCAGCACCTTGGCCAGCTCCCACACCAGTTGAAAATTCTCCGGGCGCTTCAGGCCCCGGCCGCCGGCGACGATGATGTCGGCGAAGGGCAGGTTGGGTTTGTCCCGGGTGTCGTCGGCGATGAACTCCAGCACCTTGGTGACGATGGCGTCCTCGACGAAGGCCAGGGGGTGCTCGACGATGCGGCCGCTGCGGGCCGGGTCGGCCTCGGGCATGGCCATCACCCGGGGGCGCACCGTGGCCATCTGGGGCCGGTGGCGCTGGGTCATGATGGTGCACAAGAGCGAGCCGCCGAAGGTGGGGCGGGTCGAGGCCAGGTTGCGGGTATCGGCCTCGATCACCAGTTCGGTGCAGTCGGCCACCAGGCCGGTGCCCAGGGTGGTGGCTACCGAGCCGGCCAGGTCGCGGCCCAGGGTCGAGGCGCCGAGCATGAGGATTTCCGGCTGGTAGACGTTCACCAGTGCGGTGAGGCCCTGGGTGTAAGGCTCGTTGCGGTAGTCGGCCAAGGCCGGGTGGCTGGCCAGGTAGCACAGGTCGGCGCCGTAGGCGAACGCCTCCTGGCAGATGGCGGCGAGGCGCTCGCCCGGTGGGCCCATCACCACCCCGGCTAGCTCCACCCCCAGGGCATCGGCCAGCTTGCGTCCCTCGCCGAGCAGTTCCCAGGAGACGGGATGGACCTGGCCCCGTTCGTTCTCGATGAACACCCAGACGCCCTTGTAACCGGCGAAGCGGGGGTCCAGTTCGACCTTCTTCTTGGCCGGTTTCTTGACCGTATCGTTCATGGTTTTCTCCCTTGCGGTTCAGCCGACGGTCTTCGTCAGTTCGCGGTCGAGCTTGGGGTGTTGGGTGAACACCTTGGCGAGCAGGGTCACCGCCAGGCCGACCGGGTCGTTGTCGGCGGTTTCGACGATCTCGGCGCGTTTCGCCCGGGGTTTCGGGGCGAACACCTTGCTCACCACCGTGGGGCTGCCCTTGAGGCCGACGCTGCCCGGGTCGTCGATGCCGGCGGCCTCCCGGTCCCACACCTTGACCGGGGTACGGGCGGCGCGGAACAGGTCGGCCATGTCGCCGAAGCGCATCTCGTTGGTGCCTTCGAGCATGGTGATCAGGCAGGGCAGGCGGGTTTCCAGCACCTGAACGCCGCCCTCGGCGCGGCGTTCGACGGTGATGCGCTTCTCGGCCGGCGATACCGCGACGATCTTCGACACGTAGGTGAGCAGCTGGAAATCGAGGCGCTTGGCGATGCCCGGGCCGACCTGGGCGGTGTCGCCGTCAATGGTCTGCTTACCGGTGAAGATCAGGTCCACCGGCATGTTTTCCTGGATTTTGCGGATGGTGGCGGCCAGGGCGAAGGAGGTGGCCAGGGTGTCGGAGCCGGCGAAGGCCCGGTCGGACACCAGGATCGCGTCGTCGGCGCCGAAGGCCAGGCATTTGCGCAGCGCCGCCTCGGCCATGGGGGGCCCCATGGATAGCACGGTGACCGTGCCGCCCAGCTGGTCCTTGAGGCGCAGGGCTTCTTCCAGGGCGAACAGGTCGTAGGGATTGACGATGGCCGGGACGCCTTGGCGCATGATGGTGTTGGTGACCGGATGGACGCGGATCTGCGCCGAGTCCGGCACCTGCTTGATACAGACGACGCTATGCATGATGGCCTCGGCGAAGCTGGTGGAGGGAAATGCGCTGGGTGCCCCGCTCGAATACCGGGAACACCTTGTGCTGCTGGGCGGTGCCGTTGACGAAGTCCCCGTAGGCGGCTTCCAGCCGGGAGCCCACGGCGGCCGGGCCGGCGGCAGCCACGGCGGTGAGGCCACCGTCCCGGGTCAGGTACTGCTGGAAGCGCTTGAGGATGTGCAGACGGTTCACGTTGACCACCCGGGGGTCGAAGGGCAGGCCGAAGTAGGCGAGAAATTCCTCGGCGGTGGACAGGGACGACAACTGCATCAGCCAGCCCGGGTGGGTCGGGGTGCGATCGACGTTGTCGGCTTCGATGACGGTGAAGGCGCTCATGGCGGACCTCGCAAGGCGGTGGCGGTAGGAAGGGGCTTGGCGCTACTTGGCGCTACAGGGGGCGGGGCTGGGGAGCCGGAATGCCCCGGGCAGGCAAGGGGCGGGCCGCACCCGGAATCGTCGCGGCAGCCGGACGCAGGGTGTCCAGGTAGTAGCCCATCAGCTCGCGAAAGCCCGGCGGGCGCTTGCACTCGGTGGCGTGGCGGCGTACCCGTTGCAGGATGCGGGCCGCCCGGTCGGCGTCCAGGTCGATGCCCAGGTCCCGGTAGGCCTGGATCAGGGCGGCGGACCCGGAGTGCTTGCCCAGCACCACCCGGTGGCCGCGTCCCAGCTCGGCCGGGTCGAAGCCCTGGTAGTTGTCCGGATTCTTGGTTAGGCCGTCGACGTGGATGCCGGCCTCGTGGGTGAACACCATGTCGCCGACGATGGACTTGTTGGCCGCCACCGGCCGGCCCGAGGCCAGGGCCACCAGGGCCGAAATGGCGGGCAGGGCGGCGGTGTCCACCCCGGTGGCGATGCCGTGCAGGTGCTTGAGGGCCATCACCGTTTCTTCCAGGGGGGCGTTGCCGGCCCGCTCACCCAGGCCGTTGACCGTGGTGTTGACCGCCGAGGCGCCGGCCAGGATGGCTGCCAGGGTATTGGCGGTGGCCAGCCCCAGGTCGTCGTGGGCATGCATCTCCAGGGGCAGGCTGGAGCGGCTCTTGAGCGAGCCGATACGGGCGTAGGTGGCGAAAGGGTCGAGCACCCCCAGGGTGTCGGCGTAGCGAAAGCGACTGGCGCCGGCCCTTTCGGCCGTTTCCAGAACCCGGTGGAGGAATTCCGGGTCGGCCCGCGAAGCGTCCTCGCCCCCTACCGAGACGATGAAGCCGGCATCCACCGCCTTGGGCACCATGCGGGCAACGGTCTTGAGTGCCCAAGCCCGGTCGCGCTTGAGCTTGTGCGACAGCTGGATGTCCGATACCGGGATCGACAGGTTGATCCAATCGGTCTGGCAGCGTCGCGCCGCATTCAGGTCGTCGTCGCACATGCGCGCCCAGCTCATCAGCCGGACCGGCAGCCCCTGGCGGGCCAGGGCGGCGATGACTTCCTGTTCCTCCCGCCCCATGGCGGGAATACCGACTTCCATTTCCGGAACGCCGGCCTCGGCCAGGGCGGTTGCGATGGCCAGCTTTTCGTCGGCGGAAAACGCCACGCCGGCGGTCTGCTCGCCGTCGCGCAGCGTCGTGTCGTTGAGGGTGACGAAAGGTAGGGGCATGGGGCACCTCGCAGGGTCGTGACCTGCGTAGTGCAACTTCGATGCCAGCCTGGGTTTTTACCGAAAACTGCTTTTAGAACAGCACGTTGCTTTCTAGTATCAAGTGTTGGGGCCGGGGGCGAAAGGCGACATTGTCGGGTTCGCGACAGGCCGGCGGGCATGGGCCGGCGCCGTTATGGCAGGGGGTGGCGGGCGGAAAAAATACACCCCGCCGAGCACTGGGCTGGGCGGGGTGTTTGCAGGGAGTTGCCTGAAGAGCGAGGACTGGCGCGGGGTTTGCCCGGGGCCGGTCCCGAGGGTCAGGCCCGGTGCCGGGCGACGCTCTCGGCCACCAGCCGGGTCAGTTCGTCTTCCTGGTAGGGCTTGCCCAGGTAGTGGTCCACCCCCAGCTCGAAGGCGTGGTTGCGGTGCTTATCGGCGGTGCGCGAGGTGATCATGATGATCGGGATGTCGCGCAGGCGCTCGTCGGCGCGCACGTTGCGGGTCAGGTCGAAGCCGTCCATGCGCGGCATCTCGATGTCCACCAGCAGCACGTCGGGGATCACGTCGAGCATCTGCTCCAGGGCGTCCACGCCGTCCTTGGCGGTGAGCACGTGGTAGCCCTCCCGGGCCATCAGGCGGCCGGTGATCTTGCGCACCGTCATCGAGTCGTCCACCACCATCACCGTGGGCAGGGTGGCGGTGAATGACGACGGGGCGGGAGTGGCGCCGGAGTCGGCGGACTCGGCGGCCGTGGTGGCGTGCTGGGGCCGTCCGGTGGGGGCCTGGAGGGCCAGGGCCACCGGGTTGAGGATCAGCACGATCTCGCCGTCGCCGAGCACCGTGGCGCCGTCGATGCCTGCTACCCGGGCCAGTTGGGGGCCGACGTTCTTGACCACGATTTCCTGGTTGCCGGCCAGCTCGTCCACTTGCAGGGCGATGCGCTGGGTACCGCTCTTCAGCAGCAGCAGCCAGTTGAGGCGGTGCGGTTCGGGCAGCGCTTCCCGCTCGCCGAGCAGGTGGGGCAGGAAGTGGTAGGGGTAGTCGTTGTCCAGCCAGGCTGTGCGGCCGGCTTCGCGGATGCGGCCGAGGACTTCGGCCTTGAGTTCCTGGACCTGCTCGATCATGGCCGAGGGGATGGCGTAGCGGCGGTTGCCGATGCGCACCAGCAGGGCCTGGGTGACCGCCAGGGTGAGGGGCAGGTAGATGTTGAAGCGGGAGCCGCGGCCGGTCTCGCTGTCCACCTCGACCCGGCCGCCCAGGACTTCCACTTCGGTCTTGACCACGTCCATGCCGACGCCGCGCCCGGCCACCCGGGACACTTCGCTGGCGGTGGAGAAGCCCGGCTCGAAGATGCAGGCCATCAGGCGCTGCCGGTCCTCGGCGGTTTCGGTGCCGATGACGGCGTCGACCAACCCGGCGGCCAGGGCCTTGTCCCGCACCCGGGCGAGGTCGATGCCGGGGCCGTCGTCGCTCAGGGTGATGTGGATCTCGTTGCCTTCCTGGGCCGCCTTCAGGGTCAGCTGGCCGGTTTCCGGCTTGCCCTGGGCCAGGCGTTCGGCCGGGGCTTCCAGGCCGTGGGCGACGCCGTTGCGTAGCATGTGCTCCAGGGGGGCGAGCATGCGTTCGAGCACGCCCCGGTCGAGTTCCACCTGCACCCCCAGGATGTCCAGGGCGGCCTTCTTGCCCAGTTCCCGGGCGGTCTGGCGCACCAGGCGGTAGAGCCGGTCGGCCTGGCTGCCGAAGGGCACCATGCGCACCGACAGCAGGGCTTGTTGCAGTTCCCGGGTCAGGCGCGACTGGGCGTTGAGCGCCGAGTTGGCGTCGTCCAGGTTCTTCAGCAGGCTTTGCTGCACCGTGGCCACGTCGTTCACCGACTCGGCCATCATCCGCGTCAGCTCCTGGAAGCGGGTGAAGCGGTCCAGCTCCAGGGGATCGAAGTCGGGCTTGGCCGTGTCGGCGACGACCTGGTTGGCCTGGATCTGGGTTTCGGCCTGGATTTCGATTTCGCGCAGCTGGCGGCGCAGGCGGATCACGTTCTCGGTAAGGTCGAGCAGGGAGCCCTTCAGGGCGCGCATCTCGCCTTCGATGCGGGAGCGGGCGATGGCGATTTCGCCGGCCTCGTTCACCAGCCGGTCCACCAGGTCGGCGCGCACCCGCAGGGTCGAGCGGCCGGCGGCGTCGGTCTCGGCTTCGGCCGGCTTGGTTGGGGTCCGGGGCTCGTGGCGGCGCTCGTCGGCGGCGGGCGTAGCCTCTGCCGGCGTTTCAGTGGCAGCCGCGACCGCGTCGACAGCCGGGCCGGGTTCGGCCGACGGGGCTGTTGGGCTGCTTGCCGGTGCGGAGAAGGCTGGCTCAACCGCGGACTCCACCTGGCTTGCGGCATCCGCGTCGGCGGGTGCCGGTTCCGGCCGGGAGTCGGCTAGGGATTCGGCCAGGGGTGCGCCCTGGGGCGGCTGCCGGTAGGTGGGGGGCGCCACTGCCTGGGAAGTCTGGCCCGTGGCCAGGCGCTCGACCTGCTGGGCGACCAGGTCGAAGGCGGCTTCGAGTTCATCCAGGTAGGCCGGGGCCACCGGGGCGATGCCGGCGGCCATTTCCACCCGGGATTCCAGACCGTGGGTCAGCTCGCCCATGGAGTAGGCGCCGGCCATGCGGGCACTGCCCTTGAGGGTGTGCAGCAGACGGAACATGGCGTTCTGGTGCTCGCCGTCGCCCGGTTCGTCGCGCCAGCGGCGCAGGCCGTCGGCGATGGCGGTGACCAGTTCCTGGGCTTCCTCGATGAAGATCGGCAGCAGGTCCTGGTCCGGGGAGTCGGGGGGCAGCAGGTCCAGGTTTGCGCTGTCGTCGATGGCGGGGGCGCTGCTGGCCGGGATTTCGGCCGCGTATTCTTCGGTGCCGGTTTCTGCGGCGGCGCCCAGGGCGGGGAAGGCGTCTGCCAGGTCGGGCAGGGCGATCTCGAGGAGGTCGTCCGGTTCATCCAGGCTGGCTGGGGGCGCCAGGGGCGTCGTATCGGCAGGCTCGGCTTCGTCCACGGCCGGAAGCAGAGCTGCGGCGGTCTCGTCGGCAGTGGCGGCCGGTGCGGCGGAGAACTCGGTCTCCATTGCGCTGGCTGGCGCCTCGCCGGAGCCTTGGGGGGCGCCCAGCTCCTGACCCAGGTCCTGATCGAGACCGAGGCCCAGTTCCAGGCTCAGGCCGTCGTCCACTTCCACGTCCAGCGCTTCCGGCTGGTCCGGGGCTTCGCCGGGCAGAACCAGGTCGGGAAAGTCGAGGGCGGGGGCGTCGGTGAAGTCGTCGCGGTGGCTGTCCAGGGCGGCGAAGGCTTCCAGGCTCAGGGGGCCGCCGACGCGGCTGGCGGACAGGGAGTAGAGCTCCTCCACTGCCATTTCCAGTTCGGGGCGGGCCGGTGGCGGAGCGTGGTCGGCCACCTTGGCGACCATGTCCTCCAGGGCGGACACGGCGTCGGCGAGGATCGCCAGGGCGTACGGATCGTCCGGCTGGGGCGCGTGGGAGCGGCGCAGCAGGGCGTGCTCCAGGGCGATGCCGAGGCGGTTGATGGCGCTCAGCCCCAGGGTGCCGGCGATGCCACCCAGGGTGTGGGCGGCCCGCTCGATGCCGCCGGGCAGGCCGTCGGCCGGGTGGGCGACCAGATGGTCCATGCCCTGGCGCAGGGCCTGCAGGTGGCCTTGGGCCTCTTCCAGGAAGATCTGGTAGAGGGTGGGGGAAATGGTCAGGGTCTGGGTGGGCGGGGGGCCGTAGTCCTCGTCCTGGACAGGGACGGGCGGCTCGGAGGTGAGGGCTTCCTCGGTAAAGGACTCCTCATCCATCGGCGGCCCGGCGGCGTTGGCGCCGTCCACGGCGCCTTCGGCGTCTGCCCCGGCATCCGCCGGCAGGTCGGGTAGCAGGGTTTCGGCGGGGGCGGCGCTTGGCGCCGGCGGGCCGCTACAGGCGGGGCCCTGGGTGCGCATGGCGTCGGCGAAGGCCACCAGGTCGGCCGGGTCCGGGGCCATGTGGTCGTGGGCGTCCAGGTGGCGCACCCACTCGGCGAACAGGGCGTGGGCCTGCTCCAGCAGTTCGAACAGGGGCGGGCCGACCGGGTGCTCCTGGCGCAGCCAGAGGTTGAGCACCTGCTCGATGGACCAGGCGGTCTCGCCGAAATCCTTGAGCCCCACCATGCGGCCGCTGCCCTTCAGGGTATGGACGTTGCGGCGCAGGATGGTGAGCACTTCGACGTTGCCCGGTTCCCGGTGCAGGGCGTCGAGCTGCTCCCGGTAGGTGCCAAGCACCTCCTTGGCTTCCTCGAGGAAGATTTCCAGCAGCTCGGCGTCGATCTCTTCGTCGCTGGCGGCGAGGAGCTTGAGGGTCGAGGCCGAGGGGGCCGCCGGGGTCGGGGCGAAGGCGGCGGATTCCAGGGACACCAGGGAGGCCGTCGGGTCCCAGGCGGCGCCGTCGTCGCCGGCGGCCGGGGCCGGCGGCTCTAGGCCGTCGAGGGCGCTGAGCACCGCCTGGGCCTGCTGGCCCAGCTTGGCGTCGGCCACCAGGTCGGCGTCCTTTTGCAGGGACTTCAGGTTTTGCTTCAGCTCCTGGCGCAGGGATTCGTCGGCAGGCTGGGCCTTGACCGCTTCCAGCAGGGCCTGGGTTTCCTTGGTCTGGCGGGCGATCTCCTGCTCCACCGTGGCCGGCTCGGCGGCCTCGGGTTGGGCATCCCGGGGACCGAGGCCCTGGACGAAGGCGTCGAAATCGGGCCCGCCCTTGCGCTTTTTGCCGCCGCTGTCCTGGCGCGCCAGTTCCCGGGGCAGGGTGTCGATGAAGAAGCCCAGGGCCGACAGGGTCTGGGCCACCTGCTCGCAGGCGGCCGGGTCCGGGGCGGCGTCGCTGGCGGCGAAGCCGGCGACGATGGCGTCGCAGCCGTTGATGGCGTGTACCGCCCCGTTCTGGCCGAGCATGGCCAGGGCGCCGGCGACCTGCTTGATGAGGGGCGAGACCCCGGGCAGGTCGGCCCGGTTGGCGGGGTTGCGGAAGAAGGTGTCGAGGATCTGCTCGATCTGCTGCAGGTTGCTCTGCATTTCCCGGGCGACCTGGGAGAGCAGCAGCTTTTCCTGGGCGAGCCGGGACATTTCGTCCAGCTCGGGCAGCTCGCTACCTTCCACCGGCGGGGTGCCGGCCATGCAGCCGTGCAGGCGTGCCACGGTGACGTCCACCTGGTGGGCAAAGTCGCCGCCCAGGCGGGCATAGTTTTCCTGGGCCATGTCGGCCAGCAGCAGGGCGGTGGCCATTTCCATGGCCAGGGGCTCGCCGTGTCGGCTGGGGTCGTCGCCCAACCAGGTGGCGCCGGCCTGGATGGCCTGGGCGAGGCGCCGGTAGTCGGTCTGGGTCAGCCCGTCCACCGCCTGGGCGAACAGGGCGGCCTTGTCGCGGAACACGGCCAGGGCCGAGGCCTGGCCGGCGCAGAAGCGGCCCCAGGCTTCCTCGGCTTCGGCGACGGCCTCCTTGGCGCGGCGCAGGGCGCCGGTTTCCGGTGCCGGGGCGGCGGCGTCGTGCAGCGAGGCGTCATCCAGGTTGTACAGGGCCCGGGCGGCTTTCGCTTCGGGGGCGCCGTCGCCGGCCTGGGTGAGGGCGTAGAGCACGTCGCGCTGGAGCCGTTCGGCCACGGTGCGCGAGCCGTCGATGAGGCGCTTGATCTGCTGGTCGATGCGGCTGAGCAGGCCGTTGATCTCGCCGTGCTTGTCCAGGTCGCCCTCGGCCAGGGCGGCGAGGAAGCCCAGGGCGCCCCACCAGAAGCTGCGGGTGGCCGGGGAATCCTGCATGGCCTCGATGGCCCGCACCGCGTCGCGCATGTCGGCGGCGCCGACGCGCTGGGCCATCCCCTGGCCGCGGATCCAGCCGAGCAGGCCGCGCTGGTAGCGGGCCCGGGCGGCGCGCAGGGCAGCGCCGGGGTCCGGCGGGGTGAGGGACGAGGCGCGCTTGGGCGGACGCCGCGACAGGTCGGGGAAGAACAGTTCGGCGGGGGAGGCCGCCGCGCCCCGGGCCTGGGCCAGGGACTGGTAGAGGGGGTACAGCTTGAGGGGCTGGTCCGGAGCGCCGTCGAGCAGGCCGTCCAAGTAGTGGCGGATGGCTTGCAGGGCCTGGCGGGCCAGGGCCAGGCGGTCCTCGCCGAGGGGCTGGTCCGCGGCTTCCAGGGCCGCCAGGTAGGCCTCGCTGGCCTCGGCGAAGCGGGTCACCCCGTCCAGGCCGACGATGGCCAGCGCCCCCTGGACCTGGTGCAGGTGGGTGCGGGCGAATTTGACCTGGGTGGCGTCGGCCTTGCTGGCGGCCTGGTCCAGGGCGCCCAGGGCCCGGTCCAGGGCCTGGTCGATTTCCCCCTTCACCCAGGTGAGGGGGCCGATGTCAAACACCTCGAACTCGTTGGCCATCAGCGCATTGCTCGTCATTGTCGCGGTCAGGGTGGGGCGGGAGCGTTCAGTTCACCTTGAAGCCGGCCACCGAGCCCTTCAGTTCGGAGGCGAGGCCGGCCAGTTCGCCCACCGCCTCGGCGGTGCGCTGGGTGCCGGCGGTGGTCTGCTCGGTGATGCGCAGGATGCCGGACATGGTGTTGGCCACCTGGGTGGCCGACTGGGCCTGGCCCTGGGTGGCGGTGGAGATGTTTTCGATCAGACTGGCGAGCTGACGCGACACGTCGCCGATCTCGGCCAGGGCCTGGCCGGCGGCGTCCGACTTGCGCGCCCCCTCGACCACGCCCTGGGTGGACTCTTCCATGGCCGCCACCGCGTCCTGGGTGTCGGTCTGAATGGTCTTGACGATGGCGGCGATCTGTTTGGTCGCCTCGGCGGAGCGTTCGGCCAGGCGCTGCACTTCCTCGGCCACCACGGTGAAGCCGCGGCCGGCCTCGCCGGCGGAGGCGGCCTGAATGGCGGCGTTGAGGGCCAGCACGTTGGTCTGCTCGGTAATGTCCGAGATCAGTTCCACGATTTCGCCGATCTCCTGGGACGATTCGCCCAGGCGCTTGATGCGCTTGGCGGTTTCCTGGATCTGCTCGCGGATCTCGTTCATGCCGCGGATCGAATCCTGCACCGCCTGGGTGCCCTTCTCGGCGGCGGACAGGGACTGCTGGGCCACCTCGGCGGAGCGGTTGGCGTTGCCCGACACCTGGTTCATCGAGCGGGCCATGTCGAGCACCGAGCGGCCGGCGGCCTGAATCTCGTCGGCCTGCTTCTCGGCGGCGGCGAGCAGCTCGGAGGAGTTCTGCTTGGCCATCTCGGTGGCGGCGGTCACCCGGTTGGCGGCGTCGTTGATGCGGCCGACCAGCACGCGCAGTTCTTCGATGGTGTAGTTGATCGAGTCGGCGATGGCGCCGGTGATGTCCTCGGTCACGGTGGCGGTCACGGTCAGGTCGCCGTCGGCCAGATCGCCCAGTTCGTTCATCAGGCGCAGGATGGCGTCCTGGTTGGCACGGTTGGACAGTTCCGATTCCTGGCGCTGGCGCTCGGCCTCCTCGGCGCGGCGGCGCGAATCGTCCAGGTACAACTTGCCCATCAGGGCCAGCAGGGCCAGGGCGGCCAGGGACAGGGCGGTCATCAGCACCGTGTTGGTGGCCCGGGTGACGAAGGCAGCCTGGTAGGCGTCCTGCAGCTTGGAGGTCTGCTCCAGCAGCTTTTCCGAATCGCGGAAGATGGCGGCGCCGGACTGCTTGGCCACCACCAGGCGCTGCATGCTGCCCAGGATGCCACCCACCGCGGCCTGGTATTCCTTGAAGGCGGCTTCGAGCTCGGTCAGCTTGGCCCGGGTGTCGCCCTCGGTGACCGCCTTGAGGGTCTCGCTGCCGCGCAGCAGACCGTTCAGGATGTCGCGGAAGTTGTTGGTGTCCTTGCCCAGCAGGAAGGCCACCTCGGGGTCGATGGCGTCGCCCACCAGCAGGGCCGAGGCGTTCTTGGCGATCCGCTGGGTGAGCATCACCAGCTGGTTGGCGGCCACGATCTCCCGGGCGCCGCCGCCGCCTTGCAGCTTGAGCGAGGCGGTCTGCTCGGCCAGCTCCAGCAACTGCGGGTTCTTGTTGTTGATGGTGGCCACGTCCTTGCCCAGGGAGACCAGGTTCTTCTCCATCTCCAGCAGTTTGTCGGCGTTTTTCTCGGTCTTGCCCCACTCGCCTTCCAGGGTGCCCAGTTCGGTGGTCACGCTGTCCGGCGAGGCGGGCACGCTGACCCCGTTGATCTCGCCGCCCTGGGCCAGTTTGCCGAGCAGGTCGGCGAACTTGGCGCGGGAGTCCTTGAGCTGGCCGAAGGCGGTCTGGTTGCCCTGGATGGCCAGGGAGGCGGCCTTGGAGATGCGCTGCGAGAGCATGCGCATCTCGCCGGCGGCGGACACGTAGGTGGTGCCGTTGGCCGCTTCCCGGTTGTCGCGCCAGACCAGCAGGCCGTCGACGAGCAGCAGCACCACCAGGGCGCCGCCCAGGATTTGCAACTGTTTGGCCACCGGGTAGCCGGCCAGGAAGCCGGGCATGGCCAGCTTGGGGGCGGACTTGCCTGCGGAGAAGGCGGCGGTACCGGCAGGACGGGGGGCGACGGGGTCGCGCAGGGGGCGGGCCGGGGCGGAGACGGTGGGGTCCGAGGCCGGATCGGGGCGTTTCGTGCGGGACAGACTGAACTGCGGCAGCTTGAAGTTGAAAGCCATGGAGGAGGACTCCCTGAGTGTTTCCCCACGGACGGCGTCGGCCGTCCGGCGATGAATGCGTTCCGCGATGCGTTGCCGCGGAGCGGCAGTATGGAATCAGCGTGGTGTCATGGTGTCGCCTGGTGTGCCTAGAGGCCGATGTGCATGAACTCCGGATCGGCCAGCAGGCCCTTCACCGACAGCTTGCGCCAGCAGCGCCCCTCGCTGTCCTCGACCCGTTCCCGGGCCCATTCCGGGCCGCTTTCCAGGGGCGGCAGCGGGGTCAGCCCCTCGCGCCGCTTGAGGCCGAGCAGGCGGGCGGCGAGCAGGGCGGCGTTGCTGCCGTGGCGAGCCCCCACCAGCACCAGCCGGGCGTTGGCGTTGTGCGGCGTGGGCTCGTGGCCGAGAAAGGCGGAGAAGTCGCTTACCGAGAACAGGGTGCCGCGGATGTTGGCCAGCCCGGCGTACCAGGGCTGGGTCAGGGGCACGCCGGTGATCGGCGGCAGGGGCACGATCTCGCCGGAATCGAACAACTCCAGCAGCCAGTTCTCGCCACCGGCCAGGACGCCCAGCAGGGCGGGCTCGGCTTCGCCTCGGGCGGCGCCGGCAAGGCGGGTGGCCAGGTGTTCCTGGAATTCGCGCAGGCTGATTTTCTTGGCCATGGAGCGTGTCCCTGGGAGCCGGTGGAGTGAGCGGGAGCGGCGGGGCCGGGCTTACAGGGCGGCGATCTTGGCCAGCAGCTCGTCGGCCTTGACCGGCTTGACCAGGTAGTCGAGGGCGCCCTGGCGCAGGCCCCAGATCTTGTCGGTTTCCTGGCCCTTGGAGGTGCACACGATCACCGGGATGTTCTTGGTGTCCTCGTCCCGGGTCAGGGTGCGGGTGGCCTGGTAGCCGTTCAGGCCGGGCATCACCACGTCCATCAGCACCAGATCCGGGTGTTCGCTCTTGGCCTTGGCGATGCCGTCCTCGCCGTTTTCGGCGGTGACGATCTGGTAGCCGGCCTTGGACAGGATTTCGGTCAGGTAGGCGCGTTCGGTGGGGGAGTCGTCGACGACGAGAATTTTCTTCACGGGCATGGCGAAAACCTTGGGCGAATGAGTCGGGTTGCAGCGATGGGACGGGGGGCGGTCAGGCCGGGCGCCGGCCTCGGTGGTCGGTGACCGCCTGGAGCAGGGTGTCCTTGGTGAAGGGCTTGGTCAGGTAGTGGTCGGAGCCGACCATGCGCCCCCGGGCCCGGTCGAACAGGCCGTCCTTGGAGGACAGCATGATCACCGGGGTGGCGGAGAACTTGGGGTTCTTCTTGATCAGGGCGCAGGTCTGGTAGCCGTCCAGGCGCGGCATCATGATGTCGCAGAAGATCAGGTCCGGCTGGTGGTCGGCGATCTTGGCCAGGGCGTCGAATCCGTCTTCCGCGAGCAGAACCTGACAGCCTGCCTGGGTGAGGAAAATCTCGGCGCTGCGGCGGATGGTGTTGGAATCGTCGATCACCATCACCTTGATGCCGTGCAGGGCTTGCGGGTCCGACACGTGATTCTCCTGAGCCGTTGTGCTTATGTTTTATATGGATTGCCAATGGTATTACAGGGGGCGATGGCTGCCTAGGGCGCCGCGGGCCGGTCGCCGGCCTGTCAAGATCAGATTTCCGTCAATTCGAAATCTTCCTTGCGCGCGCCGCATTCCGGGCAGACCCAGTTCATCGGCACGTCCTCCCAGCGGGTGCCCGGGGGCAGCCCGTCTTCCGGCGAGCCGGCGGCTTCGTCGTAGATCCAGCCGCAGATGAGGCACATCCAGGTGCGGTAGGGGCGGGAGTCGGCGCTGGCGGTCATGGGGCGGGGGGACGGTCCGGCAAGGCCGGCACCGCTGGAATCGTTTAGAATGAATCGATCTTACCGAATCGCCTCCGGCGCCGCCAAGCAGGCCTGATGGGCGGTACTCCGCTCCGCCCCCGCTGGGTTTTCCCGCCGGCATTCCCGTACTTCCATGTCCCAGTCCAGTCCTCCCCCCGCCCACTCCAGGGGGGGCGCGACGCGCCATGCTTCGCCCCCCATCGTCCTGACTTTCGCCGCTGCCGATCCCACTGGCGCCGGCGGGCTTCAGGCCGACCTGCTTACCCTGGCCAGCCTGGGTTGCCATCCCCTCTCCGTGCTCACCGCCGTGACGGTGCAGGATTCCGCCGCCGTGGATGCCCTGCAGACCGTCTCGCCGGCCTGGGTCGAGGACCAGGCCCGCACCCTGCTCGAAGACATGAGCGTGGCCGCCTTCAAGGTCGGCCGGGTCGGCAGCGTCGAGAACGCCGCCCTGGTGGCCGAAATTCTGGCCGACTACCCGGACATCCCGGTAGTGCTCGACCCGGTGGCCCTGGTCGCTGCGCCCCCGGGCAACGACGACGGACTGCGCCTGCCGGCGGAGGGCGCCGAAACTTCCGAAGCCTGGGGCGACGACTGGGAATCCCAGTGGGACGGCGAGCTGGAGTCGGACCGGGCCCTGGTGGCTGCCGTGGCCGAACTGCTCCTGCCCCTGGCCACCGTGGTGGCGCCCAATCAGCTCGAAGCCCGCCTGCTCGCCGGCGACCTGCCCCAGGAAGAGGACGATGCGGAAGCCGCCCCGGGCGACGCCGAGGCCGACGTTCCTGCCGCCGAGCTGGCCCGCACCCTGGTCGAGCGGGGCTGTTCCCATGTGCTGTTCACCGGGGTGCATACCCCCTCGCCCGACGTCATCAACCACCTCTACGATGCGTCCGGCCTGGTCCAGACCTACCGCTGGAAGCGCCTGGCCGGCCCCTTCAACGGCGCCGGCGCCACCCTCTCGGCGGCCATCGCCGCCAACCTGGCCAACGGCCTGGGGGTGGAGGACGCGGTGCGCGAGGCCCAGGACTACTGCTGGCACGCCTTGGCCGCCGGTTTCCGTGCCGGCATGGGGCGGCGCGTGCCCGACCGCTTCTTCTGGGCCCGGGGCCTGGCCGGCGACGGCACCTCCGCCTGAGTTCGAAGCGCCTACCACGTCCGTTCCCTCCGCCATGGCCCTGCCGTCCGCTTCCCGCTTCCCCGCCCCGCGCGGCCTTTATGCCATCACCCCGGACGGCCTGCCCGCCGCCGAGCTGTTCGCCCGGGCCGAGGCGGCCCTGGCCGGCGGCACCCGGCTGCTGCAATACCGGGACAAGCTGGCCGAGCCGGCCGAGCGTCGGCCGGTGGCCGAAGCCCTGGCGGCGGCCTGTGCCCGCCACGGCGCGGCCCTGATCATCAACGACGACACCGAACTGGCCCTGGCCGTCGGCGCCCCCGGGGTGCACCTGGGCAAGGACGACGGCGACCTGGCCGCCGCCCGGCGCCGCCTCGGCCCCGGCCTGCTGATTGGTGCCTCCTGCTACGCCGACCCGGCCCGGGCCGCGGCGGCGGCGCCCCACGTCGATTACCTGGCCTTCGGCGCCGTCTTCCCCTCGTCGGTCAAGCCCGGCGCCGTGGCCGCCCCCCTGGCCCTGCTCGGCGCCGCCAAGGCCGCCCACGGGCTGCCGATCTGCGCCATCGGCGGCATCACCCTGGCCAACGCGCCCCGGGTGATCGCCGCAGGGGCCGACTGGCTGGCGGTGATCACCGACCTCTTTTCCGCCCCCGACATCGCCGAGCGGGCGGCCGCCTACGGCCGCCTGTTCGCCGAAGCCGGGGCATCCGCCGAACCCCTGCTCTAGACCTAGACCTGCTTCACGGGAGAACCCAGACCATGACGTCCCGCAACGACACCCTGTTCGCCGCCGCCCGCCGCCACATTCCCGGCGGGGTGAATTCCCCGGTCCGCGCCTTCGGCTCGGTGGGCGGCACGCCCCTCTTCTTCCAGCGCGGCAAGGGCGCCCGGGTGGTGGACGCCGACGGCAAGTCCTACCTGGACTACGTGGGCTCCTGGGGCCCCCTGATCGCCGGCCATGCCCACCCGGTGGTGCTGGAGGCGGTGGCCAAGGCCATGGAAAACGGCCTGTCCTTCGGCGCTCCCACCGAGACCGAGGTGGCCATGGCCGACTACCTGTGCGAGCTGCTGCCCTCCCTGGAGATGGTGCGCCTGGTGTCCTCCGGCACCGAGGCCACCATGAGCGCCATCCGCCTGGCCCGGGGCTACACCGGCCGCGACGCCATCATCAAGTTCGAGGGCTGTTACCACGGCCACGCCGATTCCCTGCTGGTCAAGGCCGGCTCGGGCCTGCTCACCTTCGGTAACCCCTCCTCCGGCGGCGTGCCGGCGGACCTGGCCCAGCACACCCTGGTGCTCGACTACAACAACGTGGAGCAACTGGCCGACGCCTTCGCCCGCCACGGCGACAAGATTGCCGCGGTGATCTTCGAGCCGGTGGCCGGCAACATGAACCTGGTGGCGCCCCGCCCCGAGTTCCTCACCGCCATGCGCGACCTCACCCGCCAGTACGGCGCGGTGCTGATCGCCGACGAGGTGATGACCGGCTTCCGCGTCGGCCCCCAGGGCGCCCAGGGCCTCTACGGCATCGACCCGGACCTGACCACCCTGGGCAAGGTCATCGGCGGCGGCCTGCCGGTGGCGGCCTTCGGCGGCAAGCGCGAGATCATGGAAAAGATCGCCCCCCTGGGCCCGGTCTACCAGGCCGGCACCCTGTCGGGCAACCCGGTGGCGGTGGCTGCCGGCATGGCCACCTTGCAGCTGACCCGGGCCCCGGGCTTCTACGAGACCCTGGCGGCGCGCACCGGCCAGCTGGTGGACGGCCTGTCCGCCGCTGCCGCCAAGGCCGGCGTCACCTTCTCGGCCCAGTCCGTGGGCGGCATGTTCGGCCTGTACTTCCGCGCCGCGCCCCCCACCTCCTTCGCCGAGGTGATGACCTGCGACAAGGAGGCCTTCAACCGTTTCTTCCACGCCATGCTCGACGTGGCGCCGGAAGGCCACTACTTCGCCCCCTCGGCCTTCGAGGCCGGCTTCGTCTCGGCCGCCCACGGCGAGGCCGACATCGCCGCCACGGTGGCCGCCGCCGCCCAGGTGTTCGCCACCCTGGCCGAGTGATCGAGTAGGGCCTGCCTGAAACTCCGCGCCCCGCCTTGATCTCCGGGCGGGGCCTCCGGAGAACCGCGCCCTGCCTTGATCTTGCGGCAAGGCAAATGAAAACCCCCGCCAGGCCTAGGGCTTGGCGGGGGTTTCGTTTTGCGGCGCGAAAAACGGTCGGCGGTCGCGGTGCGCTGCCTGCCGGATCAGCCGCCCAGGTAGGCTTCTTCCACCTTGGGGTTGGCCAGCAGGTTGGCGCCGGAGTCGGCCAGGACGATCTTGCCGGTTTCGATGACGTAGCCGTGGGCGGCGATCTTGAGCGCCTGGCGCACGTTCTGCTCCACCAGCAGGATGGTCAGGCCGCGCCGGTTGATTTCCACCAGGATGCGGAAGATCTCCTGCACCACGATCGGCGCCAGGCCCATGGAGGGCTCGTCGAGCAGCAGCAGCCGGGGTTTGGCCATCAGCGCCCGGCCGATGGCGAGCATCTGCTGTTCGCCGCCGGAGAGGTTGCCGGCGAACTGGTCGGCCCGTTCCTTGAGGCGCGGGAAGAGCTGGTACACCTCGTCCAGGGATTCGGCGATGCCCGCCTTGTCGCTGCGGGTGTAGGCGCCCAGGATCAGGTTCTCGGCCACCGTCAGGGTGGTCAGGATGGCCCGGCCCTCGGCCACCTGCACCACGCCGCGCTGGACGATCTTGTTCGGCGCCAGGCGGGTGATGTCCTCGCCGGCGAACTCGATCTTGCCCCGGGCCGGTTTGAGCAGGCCGGACAGGGCCAGCAGGCTGGTGCTCTTGCCGGCGCCGTTGGCGCCCACCAGGGCGGTGATTTCGCCTTCGTTGAGGTGGAAGTTGATGCCCTTGACCGCCTCGATGTGGCCATAGGCGACGGCCAGGTCGTGCACGCGCAGGAGGACGCTCATCACTCGTCCTCCTTGCCCAGGTAGGCCTCGATCACGTCCGGGTTGGTGCGCACCTCGTCGGGCGTGCCCTCGGCGATGATGCGGCCGAAGTTGAGCACGGCGATGCGGTCGCACAGGCCCATGACGAAGCGCATGTCGTGCTCGATCATGAACACGCCGTAGCCCCGGTTGCGGATGTTGTTGATCTCTTCCATCAGGATGGTCTTTTCCGAGGGGTTCATCCCCGCCACCGGCTCGTCGAGCAGCAGCAGCTTGGGCTCGGTGGCCAGGGCCCGGGCGAACTCCAGCTTGCGCTGGTCGCCGTAGGACAGGTTGTCGGCCAGCATGTCGGCCTTCTTGTCCAGGCCGACCCAGGAGAGCAGCTCCCGGGCCCGTTCCCGGGCGCGCTTTTCGGCGGCGCGGCAGGCCGGGCTGTTGAAGAACAGGCCGAAACCGCCGTAGTCCAGGTGGTCGTGCATGCCCACCATGACGTTTTCCAGCAGGTCCATCTCCTTGAAGATGCGGATGTTCTGGAAGGTCCGGGCGATGCCCTTGTGGGTGATGCGGTGCGGTTCCAGCCCCACCAGGGAGTCGCCCTGGAAGTCGATGTGGCCGGCGGTGGGTTCGAGCAGGCCGGTGATCAGGTTGAACACCGTGGTCTTGCCCGCGCCGTTGGGGCCGATCAGGCCGTAGATGCTGCCGGCGGGCACTTCGAAGCTGACGTCCTGGAGGACGTGCAGGCCGCCGAAGCGCTTGCCGACGTTGCGGATGGACAGCAGGTTGGCGCTCATGCCCGACCTCCGATCATGCGTTGGAACCAGGCGCGGATGCGGCGCGGTTCCCAGATGCCCTTGGGCAGGAACAGCACCACCAGCACCAGCACGGCGCCGTTCACCAGGGAACGGAAGTCGTGCAGCGAGCGCAGCAGCTCGGGCAGCAGGGTCAGGATGGCCGCCCCGAGCATCGGGCCGATCAGGTCGGAAACCCCGCCCAGCACCGCCATGGTCAGGATGTCCACGGCGTTCTCGAAGCCGTATTCGCGCGGGCTGATGAAGAAGGTGAAGTGGGCGTTGAGGGCGCCGGCCACACCGGCGATGAAACCGCCCAGGGTGAAGGCCAGCAGCTTGTAGCGGTCCACGTTGATGCCCATCAGGCGCGCCGCCACCTCGTCCTCCTTGATCGCCTCGAAGGCGCGGCCGACCTTGGAGCGGCGCAGCCGGGCCAGACCGTAGATGGTCAGGGCCAGCAGCAGGGCGATGTGCCAGCCCTCGGTGGACAGGGGGATGCCGTTGAGGCCCTCGGGGCCGCCGGTGATCTCCAGGTTGAGCACGGTGATGCGTACCACCTCGCCGAAGGCCAGGGTGGCCATGGCCAGGTACACGCCGGACAGGCGCAGCACCGGCGCGCCGATGATCAGAGCCACCGCCGCCGGGGCCACGCCGCCGGCCAGCAGCACCGCCGGGAAGGACCAGCCCAGGTTGAGGGTGAGCAGGGCCGAGACGTAGGCGCCGATGCCCATGAAGGCGGCGTTGGCCAGGGACAAGAGGCCGCAGGACAGGGTCAGCCAGATCGACAGGGCGAGCATGGCGTGAACGCCCACCGAGAACACCAGGGTGCTGTAGGTGGACCAGAAGTCGCCGAAGTTGGCGGTAAGCCATTCCATGTCAGGCCTTCCTTTCCAGCTTGCGCCCGAACAGCCCGGAAGGCCGCACCAGCAGGATCAGGAAGAGCAGGCCGAAGGCCACCGCGTCGCCCATCTGGCTCGACAGGTAGGCCTTGCTGATGACCTCGGCGAAGCCGAGGAACAGGCCGCCGATCAGGGCGCCGCGGATGTCGCCCATGCCGCCGAGGATGATCACGGCGATGCCCTTGTGCAGCATCGGCTGGCCCATGAAGGGGGTGATGGCGTTGAAGTTGAGGCCGATCAGCACCCCGGCGATGCCGCCCAGGGCGGCAGCGGCGAAGGAGGTGATGTGGAACAGGCCCTCGACGTTGATGCCCAGCAGCCAGGCGGCCTTGGGCGATTCGGCGATGGCGCGCAGGGCGCGGCCGAGCTGGGTGCGCTTGAGGGCGACGAACAGCACCGCCATGAGCAGGAAGGCGATGGCGACGATGGCGATTTCCAGGGCACGCACATGCACGTCGCCGATGACGAACTCGCCGGCGGGCAGGGTTTCCTCGGGGAAGCGCAGTACCTCGGCGCCGAACAGGCCCTGGGCGGCGCTGGTGAGCATGATGCCGACGCCGATGGTGGCGATCATCGGGATCAGGTGGGGGGCGTTGCGGGCGCGCAGGGGCTTGAGGATCAGCATGTCCACCAGCAGGCCGACGATGCCGCTGGCGAGCATGGCGCCGAGCATGGCGACCCACAGGGAGGCCTGTAGGTGGGTGATCAGGGCCAGGGCGACGTAGCTGCCGACCATGAAGACGGCGCCGTGGGAAAGATTGATGACCGCCAGCACGCCGAACACCAGGGTGAATCCCAGGGCGAACAGCGCGTAGACGCTACCGAGCGTCAGGGCGTTGAGGAGTTGTTGTTCAAGCATCGGAGGAGTCCGCAGGCGTGGTGCCCGGTACAAGACAATGCGGGGCAGACTCGCATCCGCCCCGCATCGAAGGGTGTTGCAGGATTACTTGGCGTCGTAGAGCGTGAACTTGCCGCCCTTCACCAGGTAGATGAAGGGCTTCTGGTCCGCGTCCCAGCCGCCGGGCTTGCCGTTCTTGGTCACGGCCGGGCGGAACTTGAAGGGGCCGGTCACGCCGCTGATGGTGGCCTTGGGCAGGGCGTTCTTGAGGGCTTCGCGGTCGGCGTTGATGTCGCCGGTCAGCTTCACGTCCTTGAGGGCGGCGGCAGCGATGTACAGCGCGTCGTAACCCTGGGCCGCGAACTGGTTCGGCTCGCCGCCGAACTTCTTCTCGTAGGCGGCGACGAAGGCCTTGTTCACCGGGGCCGGGTTGGTATTGGACCAGGGGCTGCCGACGAAGGTGCCTTCACCGGCCAGCTTGGAGATCTCGAACAGCTTGGGCGAGTTGAAGCCGTTGCCGCCGATGAACGGCACCTTCAGGCCCAGGCCGCGGGCCTGCAGCATGATGTTGGCGGCTTCCTCGGCCAGGCAGGAGCAGACCACCGCGTCCGGGTTGGAAGCCTTGATCTTGGTCAGCTGGGCCTTGAAGTCCACGTCGCCCTTGACGTAGGTCTCGGTGGTGGTGACCGGCAGCTTCTGGTCTTCCAGCACCTTCTTGAACACGTCGTAGCCGCTCTTGGTGAAGGCGTCGTCGTTGCCGTAGATCACGGCGACCTTCTTCAGCTTGTAATGCTTGGTGGCGGTGGCCACGGTCACCGGCAGCACGTCGGATTCCATCACCGAGTTACGGAACACGTAGGGGCCGATGTCGGTGATGCCGTTGGCGGTGTTGGAGGTGCCGAACACCACGGTCTTGGCGGCGTTGGCCACCGGGCCGGCGGCGAACATGGAGTTGGACAGGGTCGGGCCGAAGACCATCAGCACCTTGTCCTGGAAGATCAGCTTCTTGAAGACGTTGATGCCTTCTTCCTTCTTGCCCTGCTCGTCTTCGATGACCAGCTGGATCTTGTTGCCGTTGATGCCGCCCTTGGCGTTGATCTCTTCGGCGGCCAGTTGGAAGCCGTTGCGGATCGACACGCCGTACTGGGCGGCGCCGCCGGTCAGGGCTTCGGCCACGCCGATCTTGATGTCGGCCGCCTGGGCCAGCCCGGCACAGGCCAGGGCGCTCACGAGGGCTAGGGTTTTGGGCAGGAAGCGCATACGTTCTCCAATGTTTTCTGGTTGGCGAAGAGTCCAAGCGAACCCTAAAGGGTACTTGCCGCACCCGTGAATGGCAAACCTGCGGTTTTCACGGATGCCGATGGAATCGGGGCGCGCGGGGGCGCGGACGGGGCGCGGGGATGCCGGCAAGCCCGCGTCAGGCGCCGAGCAGCCGGGCCACCGCCGCCGGGTTGGCCGGGAAATACCAATGCACGTAGGACGCCGTCAGGCTGCCGGCCCGGTACACCGGCTCGCCGGGGCGACCGTCGGGGCGCTGGGCCTGGGCCGTGGGCTGGAGCGGCGTGGTGCTGCGCGAGTAGTGGAAAGTGTGGCCGGTGAGCCGGCCTTCAGGCAACTCGGCCTGCTGCATGCCCAGGGCTGAGAGCTTGCGCTGCATGGCGCTCTCGCCGGGCAGCAGGGCGAAGCCGGCGTGGCGCTCCCCGTCCACCGTCACGATGTGCTCGAAGCAGGCCATCATCCCGCCGCACTCGGCCAGGAGCGGCTTGCCGGCGCCGACGTGGGCAGCCAGGGCGGCGGCCATGGCCCGGTTGGCGGCCAGAGCCGGGCCGTGCAGCTCCGGGTAGCCGCCGGGCAGCCACACCGCGTCGCAGGGGGGCAGGGCGGCGTCGTGCAGGGGCGAGAAGTCCACCAGGGTGGCGCCCAGGGCCGCCAGGCATTCCCGGTTGGCCGGGTAGGCGAAGCAGAAGGCGGCGTCGGAGGCCACTGCGATGGTGCGCCCGGCCAGCAGCGGCGGGAATTCGGGCGGGGCGGCGTCGGCGATGGCCACCGGCGGCGGCAGTTCGGCCGCCGGGGTGTCGGCGAGCAGGTCGGCAAGGCGGTCGAGGCAAGCGTCCAGGCCGGCGATCTCGGCCGCCGGCAGCAGGCCCAGGTGGCGCTCGGGCAGGGCCATCTCGGCGTCCCGGGGCAGGGCGCCGACCCAGGCGATGTCCTCGGGCAGGGTCTTGCGGCACAGCTCGCCGTGGTAGGCGCTGCCGACCCGGTTGGCCAGCACGGCGGAAATGGGCGCGCCGCCGCCCTGGTCGGCCCGGTAGTGCTTGAGCCCCCAGGCCACGGCGCCGAAGGACCCGGCCATGGCGGCGGCGTCCAGCACCAGCAGCACCGGCAGGCCCAGGCGCCTGGCCAGTTCGGCGGCGGAAGGCTCGCCGTCGTGCAGGCCCATCACGCCCTCCACCAGGATCAGGTCCGCCTCCCGGGCGGCCCGGGCCAGGCGCCAGCGGGCGTCAGCCTCGCCGCACATGCGGAAGTCGATGTTCTCGCAGGGGGCGCCGCTGGCCACCTGGTGGATCTGGGGGTCGAGGAAGTCCGGGCCGCACTTGAACACCCGTACCCGGCGGCCCTGGCGGGTGTGCAGCCGGGCCAGGGCGGCGGTGACGGTGGTCTTGCCCTGGCCCGAGGCGGGGGCGGCGATCAGCAGGGCGGGGACGGACAGGGGAGCGGTCATGATGGAAGCGAAACTGGGTGGCTGAAAGCCCGCGTGGATAGAGGCTCTACAAGGTGCATGGCTGGAGATGCGCGCCACGCCTTGCTCTCCGGGTAGGCATCGCGAAGATGCCCGTCCCTTCTAGGCATCAGTGCGGCGGCGCTCAGAACTCCACGCCGGGCATGGCCTTCACTCCGGCCTTGAAGGCGTGCTTGACCAGATTCATCTCGGTCACCGTGTCGGCGGCGGCCACCAGTCCTTCCGGGGCGGCGCGGCCGGTGATCACCACATGCTGCATGGCCGGGCGGGCGGCCAGGGTGGCGAGCACGTCGGCGAGGTCCAGCCAGCCGTACTTGAAGGCATAGGTCAGCTCGTCGAGCACCACCAGGTTCACCGCCGGATCGGCCAGATAGCCCCGGACCAGTTCCCAGGCGGCCTGGGCGGCCTTGGCATCCCGGGCCGGGTCCTGGGTCTCCCAGGTGAAGCCCTCGCCCATCACGTGCCAGGCGAGTTGGCCGAGGCACAGGTCGGCCACCTTGCGGTAGAAGCCTTCCTCGCCGGTGTCGGAGCGGCTCTTGACGAACTGCACCACCGCCACGCGGAAATCGTGGCCCAGGGCCCGGGCCACCACGCCGAAGGCAGCGGAGGACTTGCCCTTGCCGTTACCGGTGTTGACCACCAGCACGCCGCGCTCGTCCTGGGCGGCGGCGATCTTGGCGTCCACCACGTCCTTCTTGCGCTGCATGCGGGCGACGTGGCGGGCGTCCTTGGCGGAATCGTCGATGGGGGCGGGGGTGTCGCTCATGGGGGTCCTCGGGGCGTGGGTCGGCGGCTCGGGCCGCTCTGGGTCTTGGGGGAAGAAAGTCAGGCCGGCACGAACCAGCGTCGGCCGCCGTCGGCCAGCTCCTTGAGCGGGTAGCCGTACAGGCAAGACAGGGTGCGGGCGGTCAGAACCTGGTCGCAGGGGCCCTGAGCCACGGTGCCGTCGCCGAACACCAGCACCACCCGGTCGCAGTAGCGCGCCGCCAGGCCCGGGTCGTGCAGCACCAGCACCGTCGCCGCGCCGGCCTCGGCCTGGCGGGCAAGCAGCTCCAGGCTGGCGATCTGATGGTTGAGGTCCAGGTGGGCCAGGGGCTCGTCGAGCAGGTACAGGGACGGGGCCTGGGTGAGCAGGGTGGCCAGGCCGAGGCGCTGGCGCTCGCCGCCGGACAGGGTGGCCACCTGGCGCGCCTCGAAACCGGCCAGGCCGACCTGGGCCAGGGCAGCCCGGGCCAGCCGGGCGTCCTCGGCGGATTCCCACTCCCAGCGCCCCAGGTGGGGGTGGCGGCCGGCCAGGGCCGTTTCCAGCACGGTGGTGGCGAAGGGGTCCGGGGCGGTCTGGGCCAGCCAGCCGCGGACCAGGGCCGCGTCCCGGGCCGACAGGTCCGGATAAGGACGACCGGCCAGGCGCACCTCGCCGGCGCTCGGCGCGCGCAGCCCGGCCAGGGTCGCCAGCAGGGTCGATTTGCCGGCGCCGTTGCGGCCGAGGATGGCCAGCCGTTCGCCAGCCGAAAGGGTTAGGTCGAGGCCGGCGGTGACGGTGTGGCCGCCGACGGTCACGGTCAGCCCGCGGGTTTCCAGCAGGGGGGGCGCCGAGGCGTTGGCACTCATTTCGGCTGCCTGGTCAGAAGGAAGAGGAACACCGGCACGCCGATCAGGGCGGTGAGCACCCCCACCGGCAGTTGCAGCGGCGCTACCATGGTGCGGGCGGCGGTGTCGGCCAGCAGCAGCAGGCTGCCGCCGGCCAGGGCCGAGGCGGGCAGCAGCAGGCGCTGATCGTTGCCCAGGGCCAGCCGGGTGAGGTGGGGCACCACCAGTCCGACGAAGCCGATGGAGCCGGCCGAGGTGACGGCCACGGCGGTGGCCAGGGAGGCCACGGCGTAGATCAGACGGCGCACCGTGGGCACCGACACGCCCATGGCCTGGGCCTGGAGCAGGCCCCGGGCGAGCAGGTTGAGTTCCCGGGCGAAGGGCAGGGCGGCGGCCAGGCAGACCAGCAGGGCCACTGCTGGCAGCCAGGGGTGGGCGGCCTGGGCCAGATCGCCCATCAGCCAGAAGAGCATGCCGCGCAGCTTGGATTCGGGGGCGATGGTGAGCATCAGCGCCACCAGGGCGCCGCAGCCGGCAGCGACGATCACCCCGGTGAGCAGCAGCCGGGTCTGGGTCCAGCTGCCGTCACCCCGGGCCAGGCCGAAGACGAGCAACATGGCGCCCATGGCACCGCAGAAGGCGAAGCCGGTCAGCCCGAACACCGACAGCCCGAGCAGGATGGCCAGCAAGGCCCCGACCCCGGCACCGCCGGAAATGCCCAGCACGTAAGGATCGGCCAGGGGGTTGCGCAACAGCACCTGCATCAGCGCCCCGGCCAGGGCGAGCAATCCGCCGCAGGCAAACCCGGCCACCGCCCTGGGCAGGCGCAGGGCGCGCACGATCTCCGCCCCCGGCGAATCCCCCCCGGTCAGCGCCGCCAGCACGTCGGCCCGGTCCACCGCGATGCTGCCCGCCGCCAGGGCCACGGCGAAGCTGGCCAGGGCGAGCAGGATCAGAAAGGCGAGGGCGACCAGGGCGCGACGGCGGGTGGGCATGGGGGAGGGGATTGGCTCGGGCAGCGCGGATTATGCCCCGGACTAGAAGTCGTAGCGGGCCGAGACGTAGGCGGTGCGGCCGTCGGCGGGGTAGTAGTAGGTGTCGTGCTTGAATGAAGAGTAGCCCGCGAACGGCGCGTACTTCTTGTCCAGCGCGTTGAGCAGCTTGGCGGTGACCGTCCAGCGATCGATCTTCCAGGCGCCTTGCAGGTCCAGGGTGGTGTAGCCTGCCAGGCGGCTCTGGGTGTTAGTGAAATCGCTGCCATAGGGGCGGTCGCCCACGTAGCGCGCTGCCGCAGTATAGGTGCCGATCTGTCCGCCCTTCCACGTCACTTGCAGGGATGCCTGGTCGCGGGCGGCCAGGGGCACGGTTTTTCCGGCGTAAGAGCCGCTGCGGAAAGTGGCATCCAGATAGGAGTAGGCTAGGCGGCTGGACCAGCGCTCGGTGGCCTGCCATTCCACTTCCAGGTTGGCGCTGTCACGCCGGGTGGGTGAGAAGTTGGCGTTGGCGCCCGTGCCGGCGTCGTAGCCGATTTCATCGGTCAGATCGAGACGGGAGAGGGACAGGCGGCCGCTCCAGGCACCGGATTTGAGGCTGCCGCCAACCTCCTGGATCGTGCCGTGCTGGGGGCGCAGGTTGCCGGCAAAGACAGGGCGAAGCAGCACGTTGTCGTAGCCGAACAGTTCGTCCAGGTTGGCAAAGCGGAAGGTGGTGCCGGTCTTGCCATAGACGCGCCAACCGTCGCCGGCGTAGGCCAGACCAATGTCGTAGGCGTTGCGGGTGCGGGTGGCCGAGCCGTTCACGGCCGGCTGGAACCAGGCCGGATAGGCGTCCTGGCTTGCCGATTGACGCACGCGTTGGGTTCTGCCGCCCAAGGTGAGGCTGAGGCGCGAAATCAGATCGGTGCTGTTCTGGAAATAGAAGGCCGTGCTGGTCTGGCGGGCATTCTGATTGGGCCCCCCCTGGTTCTGGGCGCCTACCTTGCCATCGTAATAATCCATGCCGACAACGGTTTCACTGTCCAGGCGACCTAAGCCGTGGCGCCAGCGCAGGCGCGGGGTGAACGACACCATGTCGCGGTTGCGGTCGCTGATGTAATTGCTGGCGTAGTAGTTCGAATGCAGGTTTTGCTGTTCGACAGAGACTTCACCTTCGAGGGTGAGCGCATCGGTCAGCCCGTAGCTGAATCCGGGCCGGAGTCGGTAGCCGTCGCGGAATTGATTGTCGTTAGGCGTTGTGGCGTTGCGCGGATTGGTCCGATACCCCGCGCTCAGCAGGTTGCCAGGCAGGCCGGATGCCTCTTTGTAGACGGCGTAGTCAGTGAAGATTTCACCTCGTTCCAGCTTCAATCCGGCCCGGCCGCTGGCCGTCTGCTGGTCCTGCCAGTTGTTGTGGCGGTAACCGTCCGTGTCGGCATAGCGGGCGAACAGGTTGAAGTAAGCGCGGTCGTTACCGGTGGCGACGCTGGCATCCAGGCCGCGGAAGTTGTAGCTGCCCAGGGTGGCGGTCACCGAGCCACCCGGCTTGCCCGATTTGTCGGTGATGATATTGATGACGCCGCCGCTGGCGCCGTCGCCATAAAGCACGGTGCCTGAGCCCCGCATGATCTCGATGCGTTCGATGCTGGCAAGGGGAATCGCGGACCAGACGATGCTGCCTGAGTCCAGAGGATTGATGCGCTGGCCATCGACCAGAATCAGGGTGTTGCTGGTGGCCGTGGCGCCAAAGCCACCAATATCCACTGTGGCATCAATACCTAAAGGGCCATAAAGAGGAACTACATTGACCCCCGCCCGGGTGGCCAGCACGTCGGGCAGGCTCAGGCCCGGGGTGTTGCGGATGTCTTCCTTGGTGATGACGCTGATGTTAGCGGGAATGCGCGGGTCCGGCGTGGCGAAGCGGGTGGCGGTGACTACCACGGGGGAGAGGATTTCGTCATCGGCCCGGACGGTGCCGGCGATCAGGCTCAGGCTGGCGGGAAGGGCGCAAATGGCGGCCCGGAGGATGGGACTGGACATGGTGAGACTCCCTTTGTCGCCACGCACATGCGTCCCCGCAGGCCGTGGCCGTTCTTGATCAGCGCAAGGGAGTCGCCGGCGCAGGACCGGCCGGCAGGGCGGGAGTCCACGCGCCATGCCGCCTCCCGCAGCACTTCCGCTGGTGTTCCCGGCAGGCCGGTATCCGGGCTCGCGAGGCCGGAATCCTCCGGCGCGCCGCCCCGCCTTCCCAGGCGATGAACCCAGTGGCTGTGTGGGGCGACTGCTCGCTTACCGTTGCGGGGGCAGCACAGGCCTTGCCGACCTGGGGTCGGACGCACCTGTTTCCCGTTTAACCGCGGCGAAGGATTCGCCTGCGGCACCTGGCAAGGAAAAAATCGTCGTCGTTAGCAAGGGCGTGGCAGCCGGTTGCGGGGCGACGGCGAGGGCGGAGAATACCCCGCCGGAGGGGGCGGGAGCAAGGCGCGGGGCGGCGGCGCGAAGCCACAAAACACCTTCAAATCCGACGCTTACTCCTTGACCGGGAAGAGATTGCGCCTCTATAGTGCGCGCCATGGAGAACCACCTCGCCACCCTCGAAAGCAAGGTCGACCAAGTGGTCGGCCTGTGTCAGGCCCTGCGCGGCGAGAACGCCGCCCTCAAGGCGCAGCTGGCGGCGGCGGAAGCGCGCAACGCCGATCTGGCCGCCCGCATGGCGGCGGCCCGGACGCGGGTGGAAGGCCTGCTCGCCCGGGTACCCGAGGACGGCAAGTAAGCCGCCGGCGGTGCCGGTGCGCGGGTCTTGCGGCGCGATCCGTGATCCGCTTGCGACTGCCGGGCTCCGAGCCGCTCTGCGCATTCCCGAATTTCCGTACTCCACCCTTCCCCCTCGAACTAGCCAGCAAAGGTCCATGACCATGAGCGCCGAGTCCAATTTCCTCGACGTGCAACTCCTCGGCCGGGAATACCGGGTCGCCTGCCCGCCCGACGAGCGGGAGGCCCTGCTCGCCGCCGTCGCCCTGGTGGACGAGCAGGTCAAGGAGATCACTGCCCGCAGCCGCTCCGGCGGCGCCGAGCGGGTGGCGGTGATGGCCGCCCTCAACCTGGCCCACGAACTGCTGTCCCTGCGCCGCCGCCCGAGCGCGCCGGAAGCGGCGCCCGGCGCGGTTTTCGCCGCGGTCGGCGAGGGGAGCGAAGGGGGTTTTGACACCCCTGACTTTCAGCGTAGAATCGGTGCCATGGAGGCCAAGCTGGACGAGGCGCTCCGGGGCAAGGCGGATTCTTCCGCCGATGCGGCACCGCCCCGGTCCGACTCCTTGTTCTAGTCCTCCGCCGGGTGTCCCCTGCGGTGCCCGTGACGGCCATAGATTCTCTGAACCAAGTATGGGCTTAGGTTGCCCATCCAGTGCCGGCAAAGTGCGCGTCCTTGCGACGTACCAGATGCCGGTCGGTAAGCGACCACTCTGAACCTCCGGGTTCGAGATGCCGGCCGAAACGACACCTGCGGGGGCCAGTAATACTGGACACGGCGCGTTGAAACGCTGCAAGGCGGCTTCACCGCGCCGTTTCCTTTTCTGGAGCCCCGGCGGGCGGCCGCCGTCTCCCCCGGGTGGGTCCGCCAGCGTTTCCGGCGGGGTCGGCCGGGCGGAAAAATAAGCATAAAACCAACGACTAACGTACCCCCAACCCAAAGGACCCGTCATGGACTGGTGGCTGTTGAGCTATCCCCTCCTCGGCATTTTCGCCGGCTTCATCGCCGGCCTGTTCGGCGTCGGCGGCGGCCTGACTCTGGTGCCGATCCTGTTCATGCTGTTCAAGGCCCAGGGCTTCCCGGCCGAGCACGTCATGCACCTGGCCCTGGGCACCTCCATGGCCACCATCGTGTTCACCTCGATCTCCAGCATGCGCGCTCACCACAAGCACGGGGCGGTGCGCTGGGACATCGTTGCCACCCTGGCCCCGGGCCTGGTGCTCGGCACCTTCGGCGGCTCCCTCTTGTCCGGCCTGGTGCCGACCCGGCCCCTGGTGATGGTGTTCACCGTGATCGTCTATTACGCCTCGGCCCAGATGATGCTGGACTTCAAACCGAAGCCCCACCGCCAGCTGCCCGGCCGTGTCGCTCTGTTTTTGGTGGGCACCGGCATCGGCATCGTCTCCAGCCTGGTGGCGGCCGGCGGCGGTTTCCTGTCGATTCCCTTCATGCTCTTCTGTAATGTGGCCATCCACCAGGCGGTGGGTACCTCGTCGGCCCTGGGCTTCCCCATCGCCCTGGCCGGCATGATCGGCTACATCCTGGCCGGCGGCGACGACCAGGGCCTGCCCAGCGGGCACCTGGGCTACATCTACCTGCCCGCCCTGGTCGGCATCGTCGCCATGAGCGTGCTGGTGGCGCCCCTGGGCGCCAAGCTGGCCCATAAGCTGCCGGTGAAGCAGTTGAAGCGCGCCTTCGGCGGCTTCCTCGCCCTGCTCGCCACCAAGATGCTGCACAGCCTGCTGACGAGCTGAACCCAGTTCCAGCCGGTTCGTCCGGCTAGGCTTCCTGCGACGCCGCCCGCGTGCTGATCAGCGCCCGGGCGGCGTCGGCTTTTTCGGCCAGCCCGCGACTGAGGTGAAAGCAGAGGAAGAGGCGGGGATCGACCTCCTCCGCAGCGCCGGCCTCCGCCGCCACCAGGGCGGCCAGGGCTTCCAGGGCGATCAGGCGGGACTGCACCTCTTCGAGCAGGGCGGCGGCCCGGGCCAGGGCCTCCCGGGAACCGTCGTTCCCCCCGCCGGCGCCGGCCATGGTCAGCCGCGCCAGGCCAGGTGGGCGCCCAGGCCGAGCAGGCCGATGAAGAAGCAGCGGCGAAAGACCCAGGGCGAGAGCCGGTGGCGCAGGCGCTGGCCGAGGGCCATGCCGGCCAGGGCCGGGGCCAGGCAGAACAGGGAGAGGCCGCCCACGCCGGGGCGCAGGGCGCCTTGGCCGAAGAGGCCGGCGGCCAGGGCGACGGTGGAGACGGTGAAGGCCAGGCCCAGGGCCTGTACCAGATCGTCCCGATCCAGGGCCAGGGCTTGCAGGAAGGGCACGGCGGGCAGGGCGAAGATGCCGGTGGCGGCGGTGCTCATGCCGGTCAGCAGGCCCATCAGGGGCGACAGCCAGGGTTCAAACCGGGCCGGCACCCGGGGCTGCCAGGCGCTCAGGCCGAGCAGGGCGTAGACCATCAGGGCGATCCCCAGGGGGCCGCTGGCCTGACCCGGGCCGTGGCCGGGCCCAAGGGCCGCCAGGCCGGCCATGCCGAGCCAGGTGCCCAGGCAGATGCCCGCCAGCATCGTCGCCAGCCGCCGCGCCAGGGCGCCGAGGCGCGGCCCCTGGGCGAGCTGCCAGAGGTTGGTCACCAGGGACGGCACCACCAGCAGGGCGGCGGCCTCCAGGGGCGTCATCACCTGCCCGAGCAGGGCCATGGCAACGGTGGGCAGGCCCAGGCCGATCACCCCCTTGACCAGTCCGGCGAGGAGGAAGGCCGTGGCGATGAGGGCCACGGAGGCGGCGAGGTGGGAGCCGGAGAGGGCGAGATCGAGGGTCATGGCCGGCAGTATGGCGGGGCGATGGGGGGCTGAAAATGTGGGATACACTGACCCAGCCTTCGGATTTTCCGAAGGCTGGGTCCGCCGCCGTCCAGCCGTCGCGCTCAAGGTCCGCGCCCCTTCTTGCGATCAGGGAGGCACCATGCGTTTCGATCTCACCGACCTTCGGATTTTCCTGAGTGTGGTGGAGGCCGGCAGCATCACCGCCGGAGCCGTCCGCAGCCACCTGTCGCTGGCCTCGGCCAGCGCCCGCATCCGGGGGCTGGAAACCCGCCTCGGCACGCCCCTGCTGGAGCGCACCCGGCGCGGTGCCGTCCCCACCGCCGCCGGCCTGGCCCTGGCCCACCACGCCCGGCTGATGGAGCGCCAGCTCGACCACCTGAGCGCCGAACTGGGGGAATTCGCCCGGGGGCTGAAGGGTCGGGTGCGGCTGTTGTGCAACACCGCCGCCCTGAGCGAATTCCTGCCCCAGGCCCTGGGGGACTTCCTCGCCGCCCACCCCTCCATCGACGTGGAGGCGGAGGAGCGCTCCAGCGCCGCCATCGTCGCCGCCCTGGCCGAGGGGCTGGCCGACCTGGGCATCGTTTCGGACGCAGTGGATACCGGCGATCTGGCCACCACCCCCATCCACGACGACCGGCTGGTGCTGGTGGCGCCGCTCGGGCACGCGCTTCTGGCGGCGGCGGCCGAACCGGCGGGGGGCGAATCCCCATCGTCGGCGCCGACGGAGATGCCCGATAGTGCCCCGGCCGCTCTCCTTTCCCCGCTGCCCTTTGCCGCCACCCTGGCCTGGGATTTCGTCGGCCTGGCCGGAGCCAGCGCCCTCCAGGACTATCTGGCGGACCATGCCCGGCGCGCCGGCCAGCATCTGTGCTATCGGGTGCGGGTGAGCGGCTTCGACGCCATCTGCCGGTTGGTGGCAGCCCGGGTGGGGGTCGCCGTGGTGCCCGAGAGCGCTGCCCGGCGCCACGCCGGAACCCTGGGCTGGCGCCCCCTGGGGGATGCCTGGGCGAGCCGCCGCCTGCTGCTCTGCCGCCGCCGCGACGCCGCCCTGCCGGCCTACGCGGCCCGTCTGGCCGAGGCGCTGGCGGGCCGTCCGCCGGCGTGAGCGCGGCTCCGCCCGAGCCTTCTCCTCCCTTTTGCCTTCCCCGCCGTTCACCGCCCTAAGCGCGGGGAACGGGTCAGCGCGGCCCATTCACGCCCTGTCCGGGCCAAAGCGGCCGTCCGCCTGGGCGCGCGCCCGCTGGCCCGGGCTTGCCTCTTTTGTTGTGCGGCGCAGCAAATTGCCGTTGGCGGCCATGCCGGCACCGCAGATGTCGCCCTAGTGCCTTGGTTTGCAAGTGTTTTGCGGCAAGAACAGATACTGCCAAAGCACACTGCGAACAAAATTTACAATAAGTAAAACGAATTACGATAAATGCTATTCGGCAATGGTTTTTGCCGTAGCTACCCGTTTAATTAGCCATTTCTAGTTTTTCCTGTTTGCGACATGGATTACAAAATCAATAATTATGTGTACACGTCAACTCTTCTATATGTTATAAGTGCGGCGCAGCAATAATTTTTCATATAAGTAACGAGGGAGAGACGTCATGACCGCCAAGGTCTACGAGCGTATCCGCAACAATCCGCAGTTCGTCCAGCTGGTGGCGCGGCGCAGCCGCTTCGCCTGGCTGCTGTCGGCACTGGTGTTCGTGCTGTTCTACGGCTTCATCATGCTGGTGGCCTTCGCTCCGGAACTGCTCGGTCAGCCCGTGGCCGCCGGTTCGGCGGTGACCGTAGGCATGGCCGGCGGCTTCACCATCTTCGTGCTGTTCTGGGTGCTCACCGCCGTCTACGTGAAGCGCGCCAACGGCGAGTTCGACGAAATGACCACGACCATCGTGCGTCAGGCCCAGGAGCTGTGACCATGACCCGACTCTTCGCCCGTCTCTCCTGTCTGTTCGCCGCGGCCCTGGCCAGCGGCCTGGCCGTGGCCGGTCCCGCCGTCGAGGCGGTGGCCGAGAAGCAGCCCCTCAATATCCACGCCATCGGCATGTTCTTCGTCTTCGTGCTGATGACCCTGGGCATCACCTACTGGGCGGCCAACCGTACCAAGTCGGCGGCCGACTTCTACACCGCCGGCGGCGGCATCACCGGCTTCCAGAACGGCCTGGCGATCGCCGGCGACTACATGTCCGCGGCCACCCTGCTCGGCCTGACCGCCATGGTCTACACCCAGGGCTTCGACGGCTACGTGTACATGACTGCGTTCTTCGTCGGCTGGCCCCTGATCCTGTTCCTGATGGCCGAGCGCCTGCGCAACCTGGGCCGCTTCACCTTCGCCGACATCACCTCGTACCGGCTCGACCAGGGCAAGGTGCGCACCATGGCCGCCGTGTCGTCCCTGATCGTGGTGTGCTTCTACCTGATTGCCCAGATGGTCGGCGCCGGCCAGCTGATCAAGCTGCTGTTCGGCCTGGACTACACCACCGCCGTGCTGGTGGTGGGCGCCCTGATGATGGTCTACGTCACCGTGGGCGGCATGATCGCCACCACCTGGGTGCAGATCATCAAGGCCTGCATGCTGCTCGCCGGCGGCACCCTGGTGATGCTGCTGGCCATGAACCACTTCGGCTTCTCCTACGAGAACCTGGTCAACAAGGCCATGGAAGTGCACAAGAACGGCACCCGCCTGATGTTCCCGGGCAGCCTGCTGGCCGATCCGGTCACCGCCATCTCGATGAGCCTGGGCCTGATGTTCGGCACCGCCGGCCTGCCCCATATCCTGATGCGCTTCTTCACCGTGACCGACGCCAAGGAAGCGCGCAAGTCGGTGCTCTACGCCTCCGGCTTCATCGCCTACTTCTTCAACGTGATCTTCCTGATGGGCATGACCGCCATCATCATCGTCGGCACCGATCCCCAGTTCTTCGAGGGCGGCAGCATCGGCGGCAAGATCGTCGGCGGCGGCAACATGATCGCCATGCACCTGGCCAAGGCCGTGGGCGGCAACCTGCTGCTCGGCTTCCTCGCCGCCGTGGCCTTCGCCACCATCCTGGCGGTGGTCTCGGGCCTGGCCCTGGCCGGCGCCTCGGCCATCTCCCACGACCTCTACGCCCGGGTGATCATGAAGGGCAAGGCCAGCGAGGCTTCCGAGATCCGCATCTCCAAGTTCGCCACCCTGGTGCTGGGCGTGATCGGCGTGACCCTGAGCATCCTGTTCGAAAAGCAGAACGTGGCCTTCATGGTCGGCCTGGCCTTCGGCATCGCCGCATCGGCCAACTTCCCGGTGCTGATCCTCTCCATGTACTGGAAGGGCCTGACCACCCGGGGCGCCCTGCTCGGCGGCTACATCGGCCTGGCCACCGCCGTGGCCCTGGTGGTGCTGTCCAAGTCCGTGTGGGTGGCGGTGCTCGGCAACGCCGCGCCCCTCTTCCCCTACGACCAGCCGGCCCTGTTCTCCATGCCGGTGGCCTTCTTCTTCGCCTGGCTGGGTTCGGTCACCGACTCCAGCGTGCGCGCCAAGGAAGAGCAGGAACGCTTCGCCGACCAGTACGTCCGGGCCCAGACCGGCCTGGGCGCCGCCTCTGCGTCGAACCACTGACGCCCCGGCATCCTCAAGCGTCAAGCATTGCGCAGCACGCAGCGCCCCGGGTTCGCCCGGGGCGTTTGCGTTGACGGGGCGCAAACCCCGGCGCCGCCGCCCTTGAAAGCAGACGCCGACCGGCATAGCCTCGATCCCATACCGTCAGCAAACAAGGGAGGCAACATGCAGATCAGGTTTCTCGGTGCGGCGGGGGAGGTGACCGGCTCCCAGCACCTTTGCGAAGGCACGGTGGCCGGCGAGGCGCGCCGCTTCCTGGTGGATTGCGGCCTGTTCCAGGGCGGCCGCGATGCCCGGGAAAAGAACGAGCGGCCCTTCGCCTTCGACCCAGCCAGCCTCGATTTCGTCGTCCTCACCCACGCCCACCTGGACCACAGCGGCCTGCTGCCGCGGCTGTGCGCCGCCGGCTTTTCCGGGCCGATCTACACCACCCCGGCTACCCGGGAACTGCTCAAGATTTTGCTGCCCGACTCGGCCCACCTGCAGCAGGCCGACCGGGAACGGGCCGAGCGGCGCCAGGCCAAGGGACGTTGGCGCGGCGAGCTGCCCGAGGTGCTGTACGGCCAGGAAGAGGTCCAGGCCTGCCTGGCCCAGGTGCGCACCTTCGACTATGGCCTCACCTTCCAGCCGGTGCCCGGCATCCTGATGCGCTTCCACGACGCCGGCCACATCCTCGGCTCGGCCATCGCCGCCATCGACGTGGCGGTGGATCAGGTAAGCCCGCCCAAGACCCGCCGCCTGGTGTTCTCCGGCGACCTGGGCCACGCCGGCTGTCCCCTTACTCCGCCGCCGGAACTGGTGGCCTCGGCCGACGTGCTGGTGATCGAATCCACCTACGGCGACCGCCTGCACAAGACCATGGACCAGACCCGGGACGAGCTGGTCGAGGTGGTCGGCCACACCCTACGTCACGGCGGCAACATCGTCATCCCCGCCTTCGCCGTGGGCCGCACCCAGGAGGTGCTGCTGCTGCTCGCCCAGCTGGTGCGGGAAAAGCGCCTGCCCCACCTCAACGTCTTCATCGATTCGCCCATGGCCACGGCGGTCACCCAGCTCACCGCCCACTTCCGCGACGCCCTGGAAGAGGACGCCCAGGAAATGCTCGCCTGGCACGAGGCCCACCCGGAGGCCCTGCGCCTCAAGCTGGTCAGCGACGTGGAGGAATCGAAGGCCCTCAACCAGATCCGCGGCGGCGCCATCATCGTTTCCGCCAGCGGCATGTGCGAAGGCGGCCGGGTGCTGCACCACCTGGTCAACAACCTGCCCTACCGGCAGAACGCGGTGATCATCACCGGCTTCCAGGCCCACGGCACCACCGGCCGGATGCTGGTGGAAAAGGCCCGCACCGTGCGCCTGTTCGGCCAGGAGGTGCCGGTCAACGCCTCGGTGCACACCCTGGGCGGCCTGTCCGCCCACGCCGACCAGGGCGGCCTGCTGGCCTGGCTCAAGGGCTTCGCCGCCGCGCCCGGCCAGGTGTTCGTGGTGCACGGCGAACCCGAGGCTTCGGCCCGGCTGGCCGAGGTGATGCACGAGCGGCTGGGCTGGAAGCACGTGGCCCTGCCCGAGCGGGACGTGGCCTACCCCTGTTGACGGCGCCGGGCGGGGGCGGCCCTGGCCCCCGTTCCGCCCGGGGGTAAAATGGCCCGGTCCCCGCGCCGGGCCCGGCCGATGCCGCCGCGCCCGCGCTTCGCTCCCACGCCGCCCGGACCGACCGGGCGCGCCCCGCTTCAGGAATGCCCCCATGCGCAGCGAAACCCCCGCCCCCATCCTGCTGGCCGACTACACTCCGCCGGCCTACCTGATCGACACCGTGCACCTGGACGTGGACCTGCGCGCCGACGGCACGGTGGTCACCGCCACCCTGGCCTGCGTGCGCAACGCCGGAACCGCCCCCGACGCTCCCCTGGTCCTCGACGGCGAGGAACTGGAAACCCTGGAGGTGGCCGTGGACGGCCAGGCGCTGCCGGCCGATGCCTACCAGCTCGGCACCGAGACCCTGACCGTCGCCAACCTGCCGGCGCGCTTCACCCTGCGCACCCGGGTGCGCATCCAGCCCGACGCCAACACCCAGCTGTCCGGCTTCTACCGTTCCAAGGACGGCTACTTCACCCAGTGCGAGGCCCAGGGCTTCCGCCGCATCACCTGGTTCGCCGACCGCCCCGACGTGATGGCCCGCTTCACCGTCACCCTGCACGCCGACAAGGCCGCCTACCCGGTGCTGCTCGCCAACGGCAACCCGGTGGCCCAGGGCGACGAGGCCGACGGCCGCCACTACGCCACCTGGGAAGACCCGTTCAAGAAGCCCTGCTACCTGTTCGCCATGGTCGCCGCCAAGCTCGACGTGCTGCGCGATACCTTCGCCACCGCCTCCGGCCGCACCGTGCAGCTGGCCATCTACGTCGAGCCGGGCAAGCTCGACCAGTGCCCCCACGCCATGGAAGCGCTGAAGAAGTCGATGGCCTGGGACGAGGGCCGCTTCGGCCTGGAGTGCGACCTGGACCATTACATGATCGTCGCCGTGGGCGACTTCAACATGGGGGCCATGGAGAACAAGGGCCTCAACATCTTCAACACCAAGTACGTGCTGGCCCGGCCCGATGTGGCCACCGACGTGGATTTCGAGAACATCGACCGGGTGGTGGCCCACGAGTACTTCCATAACTGGACCGGCAACCGGGTCACCTGCCGCGACTGGTTCCAGCTGTCCCTGAAAGAGGGCCTCACCGTCTTCCGCGACCAGGAATTCGGCGCTGACACCCACAACCGGGACGTGGCCCGCATCCGCGAAGTGCGCGGCCTGCGCGCCGCCCAGTTCCCCGAGGACGCCGGCCCCATGGCCCACCCGGTGCGCCCGGCCTCCTACATCGAGATCAACAACTTCTACACCGCCACCGTCTATGAAAAAGGCGCGGAAGTGGTTCGCATGATCCAGACCCTGATCGGCCGCGACGGCTTTCGCGCCGGCATGGACGAATACTTCCGCCGCCACGACGGCCAGGCGGTGACCTGCGACGACTTCGTCGCCGCCATGGCGGCCGCCTCGGGTTTCGATTTCACCCAGTTCATGCGCTGGTACCGGGAACCGGGCACCCCCCGGGTCACGGCTGCCTCCGCCTACGACGCCCTGGCCCGGCGCTACACCCTGACCTTTACCCAATCCAACCCCAAGGCCAGCGACAACGCGCCCTACCTGATCCCGATCCGGGTCGCCCTGTTCGACGCTCAAGGCCAGGAGCTGGAAGGCCACAGCCGCACCCTGCTGCTTTCTGAAACCACCCAGACCTTCGCCTTCGAGAACGTGGCCAGCGCCCCGGTGCCCTCGCTGCTGCGCGACTTCTCCGCCCCGGTGCTGCTCGACTACCCCTACACCCCAGCCGAGCTGACCCTGCTGCTGGCGGCCGAGTCCGATCCCTTTAACGCCTGGGAGGCCGGCCAGCGCCTGGCCACCGGCCTGATCCTGGAGGCCACCGCCGCCATTGCCGCCGGCCGCGCCCCGGTGTGGCCGGAAAGCTTCACCGCCGCCGCCCGCACCCTGCTGGCCGGTTACGAAGCCCGGGGCGCCGCCTTCGTCGCCGAAGCCCTCACCCTGCCCGGCGAAGCCACCCTGGCCGAGCTACTCGACGAGGTGAATCCGGACGCCCTGCACGCCGCCCGCAACGGCCTGCGCCGCCACCTGGCCGAAGCCCTGCACGGCGAATTCGCCGCCGCCTACGCCGCCCTGGCTCCCCGTGGCCCCTACGCGCCGAGCGCCGACCAGGCCGGCCGCCGCGCCCTGCGCAACGTCTGCCTGGGCTACCTGCTCGAACTCGACGCGCCGGCCGAGCGCCAGCGCGCCCAGGACCAGTACGCCGGCGCCGACAACATGACCGACCAGTTCGCCGCCCTGGCGGCCCTGGCCAACGCCAATGCCGCCGCCGGCCCGGCCCGCGAGGCCGCCCTGGCCGACTTCTACCAGCGCTGGCAGGGCGAGGCCCTGGTCGTCGACAAGTGGCTGGCGGTGCAGGCCGGCAGCCGCCTGCCCGACACCTTGGCCACGGTGAAGCGCCTGACCGCCCACCCGGCCTTCGACCTGGGCAATCCCAACAAGGTGTACGCCCTGCTGCGCACCTTCGGCGCCAACCTGGTGCGCTTCCACGCCGCCGACGGCAGCGGCTACGCCTTCTTTGCCGAACAGATCAAGGCCCTGGACGCGCGCAATCCCCAGGTGGCTTCGCGCCTGGCCCGCTGCTTCGACCGCTGGAAGAAGTTCGACGCCGGCCGCCAGGCCCACGCCAAGGCCGCCCTGGAAAGCCTGCGCGACCACCCGGGCCTGTCCCGGGATGTGGGCGAAATCGTCATGCGCGCTCTGGGCTGAACGCAGCGATCAAACCGGCCCATCGCTGAACACAAGGCGGGGCGCGGCGTTCCACGGCATGGCCGTGAAGCGCCGCGCCCCGCCTTGTCTTTACGGACGCCTGTCTGGAGATGCCCTACTGGCGCGGGGTTTGACGGGGGAGGTCAATCGCCCCGGGCTGGCGGCACCAGCCGGGCCGCCAGCCCGGCGCAGGCCGCGCCGCACAGGTAGCCCGCCACCACGTCCGCCGGAAAATGGGCGCCGACGCTGACGCGCGAGATGCCCACCCACAGGGCGCCCAGGGCCAGGGCAGCACGCCAGCGGCGCGGGCAGGCCGGCCAGAACACCACGGCCACCAGCATGGCGAAGGTGGAATGGCCGCTGGGCAGGCTGTAGGGCTCGACGGTGGGGGCCAGCACCGCCACGCTGCCTGGGGGCAGGGCCGCCGCCGGGCGGGGCATGTCGAAGCCGTGCTTGGCGGCGCTGACCAGGATCAGGGCCAGGACGCTGGCCACGACGAAGACGCGCAGCAGCCGCGCCAGGGTGCGGGCCTCGGGCAATCGGGCCGTGAGCGTAGTTTGGGGCGCCAGGCGCCGGCAGGCCAGCAGCAGCGCCAGCCCGAGGGCGATCCAGCCCGCGTTCCAGGCACTGCCCAGCCGGGTGCCGGCGAGCATCAGGGTGTCCAGCACCGGGCCGCGCAGGCCGTTGATGGCGGCGAACAGCTCCCGGTTGAGGCCGCCCCAGTCGTAGAGCAGGTGCATCAGCATCGTGCGTTCCCGGCGGGGCGCGGCAGGCCGGCGGCCATGGCTCAGGCCCCGTCCGGCTTGCGGTACAGGGCCACGTAGGCGATGGCGTTGCCGTGGCGCGCCGCCAGGACGAAGCCGGCCTCGGCCGCCAGCCGGTCCACGGTGCTGCGGCGCTGGAAGTGGGGGTCGAAGACCACCTCGGCCACGGCCAGCAGGCCCCCGGGCCGCAGGGCGGCGAAAATCTCCGCCAGGGCCCGTTCCCGCTGGGGGATTTCCCCCAGCACCGTCACCAGGGCCGCCCGGTGGAAACGGTTCCGTTCCAGCCGGCCCTCGCCCAGCCCGGCCTGCACGAAGGCCACGTTGCCAAGGCCGGCGGCCCGGGCCTTGGCCTCGGCCCGGGCGAGCATGCCGGCCTGGAGGTCCACGGCGGTTACCGATCCGGACGGGCCGACCCGCCGGGCCAGGGGCACGGTGACCCGCCCCGGCCCGCAGCCGGCGTCGAGCACCGCCATGCCCGGCTCCGGCGCCAGGCAGTCCACGATGAACGCCGCCCGATTGGTACGGGTGAATGGGTTGTCCAGCTCCACCAGCCAGCGCAGCCACACCGGGCAGGGCAGGGCATGGCGGCGCGAGGCGAGCCGCCAGAGCAGGGCGCCGGCCAGCAACGCGGCCAGGGCGGCAGCGGCGAAGAGCGGGAGGCTGGCGGATTCCATGGTTCCGCCCTTACAGCAGCCGGGTGCCCAGGGGCACCGGCCGGTCCGGCACGCACAGGGCCACTTCGCCGTTTTCGTTGTGGAAGCCGGTGACCAGGCATTCGGACATGAGGGGGCCGATCTGCTTCTTGGGGAAGTTCACCACCGCCACCACCTGTTTGCCGACCAGGTCCTCGGGGCGGTACAGGTGGGTGATCTGGGCGCTGGATTTCTTCACCCCCAGTTCGGGGCCGAAATCCACTTGCAGCACGTAGGCCGGCTTGCGTGCCTCCTTGAACACCTCGGCGGCGACGACGCGGCCGACGCGCAATTCCACCTTGGTGAAGTCGTCCCAGCTGATTTCTTGCATGGCGTGGTTCTCGTGTTCTGCTCGAATGGTGGTTTCATAAAGCGCCCAGGGCCGCCAGGAGAGCGGCGGACAGGTACAGGCCGACTCCGAAGGCCCCATGGGCGAGCAGGCTGCGCAGCCGGGCCACGCCGGGCCGGGGCGTCTTCGCCGCGGCGATGCCGGCGCCCATGCCCGGTTGCAGGATGAGGAAGGGGGCGGCCACGGTCACCAGCCCGGTGGCGAGGGCCGGGCCGAAGGTGGGGGCCCGGGCCCATTCCACCCCGCACACTGCCAGCAGCGCTCCGGCGAAGGCGACGCCGATGGCGTAGTGGGCGCCCCAGCCGATGGCCCGTTCTCCCGCCACCGGCGCGGATGCGGCGATGCCGGCATGGATCAGCCGTCCCTGGGGCAGGTGGCCGATCCAGCGCCCCACCAGGGCGTAATCCAGGGACGGAATGGCGAACAGGCGTTTCATCGCCCAGGCGTAGACGTCCATGACCGCCGTGGCGCCGATGCCGATGAGGAGGGAGGAAAGAAGCAACGTGGGCCAGTCGTGCATGGTCTGCTTTGCGTGGATACGTGGGGGCGCGGGTGGACCGTCCGCAGGGGGCGGGAGGCGCCGGCTCCGGCGCCCCGGGTCAGGCCGAGGCTGGGTCGGCGCTGTGGTAGGCCAGCCAGAAGGATTCCCGGCAGGCGTTCTCGAACACCTGCCGGGCCGGCCGGATCGGTGCGCCGGCGGCGCCGTGGTCGAGCACCTCGTAGGTGATCCAGCATTCGGCGCAGGCCAGGCCGTCGGGAAAATCGTCCTCTTCCACCGTGCGCCGGATCACCGCGCCGTCGGCGAAGCGGTAGGTGGTGACCTCGCGGCGCACCTCCACCCCCTGGTCCTGCCAGGCGCTGCGCTCCACCGCCGCTTCGCGCACGGCGTGGGGGCCGGTCCGGCGGAGGATGGCGCTGACGTAGGGGGCGAGGGTGACCGTGCTCATGGGATAGGGGGATTCAAGCCAGGGCGGGATTCTGGCCGGCGGCGCGGGCCGCGGCCAGTAACGGTTTGTGAGCGTGTGAGCGCTGGGCGCGGGCGGCGCGCAAGGTCAGGGCTGCCAGCGGTAGGGGTAATCCATCTGCGCCGCGATCCGTTCCCGGGCGTTGTGGCCGGCCAGGCGCTCGACCAGGTGCAGGCCCAGGTCGATGGCCGAGGTGACGCCCCGGGCGGTGATTACGGCGCCGCTGTCCACCACCCGGGCATCGGCCACCGTGGCGCAGTAGGGGGCCAGCTCGGAGAAGGCCGAGGGGTGGGTGGTGGCGGCCAGGCCGCGCAGGAAGCCTGCGGCGCCGAGCAGCAGGGCGCCGGTGCAGACCGAGACCTTGAGGGGCGCGTCCCGGGCGGTGCCGAGCCAATCCATGAACGCCCCATCGTGTTGCAACTGCCGGGTGCCGAAGCCGCCTGGGACGAACAGCAGGTCGTAGCCCGCCAGGGACTGGCCGACCCGGTCGGCCTCCAGGCGCAGGCCCCGGTCGTCGGTGACGACGGGCGTCGTGGCGCAGACGTGCCAGTCCAGGTCCGCCATGAACTGCATCGTCTTCAGCCGGGTGAGGGGATCGTAGAAGCCGATGAAGTCCAGGCTGGTCATGCGGTCGAAGACGACCAGGGCGCATTTCATGAGCGGGAGCCTTTCCAGTAGGCGGTTCACGGGGCGGCCCGGGCCGCGAGCAGCACCAGGGCCAGGGCGATGGCGCCGGGGAGCGCCTGGACGAACAGGATCTTGCGGCTGGCCGTGGCGGCGCCGAACACGCCGGCGACGACGACGCAGCCCAGGAAGAAGGTCTTGACGGCCGTGCCTTCCGGCCCGAGCAGCAGGCCCCAGGCCAGGCCGGCGGCCAGGAAGCCGTTGTACAGGCCCTGGTTGGCGGCCAGCGCCTTCGAGGCGGCGGAAAATTCCGGCGTCAGGCCGAATGTCCGGCGGCCCCGGGGCGTGTCCCACAGGAACATTTCCAGCACCAGGAAGTAAAGGTGCAGCAGGGCGACGGCCGCCGTGGCGAGGGCTGCGAGGGTGTGCATGGTGCCGTTCTCCTGGGAGGGGCGATGCCGGGGCGGGCATCCCACCCGTCATGGTAGCGCGGGCCTGGGCCCGGCGCCCGCCACCTGCCATCCGCCGCAGGATTTCCCGTTAGTCCGGTTTGACCTCGACGATGGCCTTCAACGTCAGCGGCACGCCGTTGCGCAGTGAGCTGACGCCGATCACCGAGCGCGCGTGGCCGCAGGCGGGGCCGAAGACCGCGGCGAGCAGGTCCGAGGCGCCATCCAGCACCTGGGCGTGTTCCTCGAACTCGGGCACCGCGTTGAGGGCGCCGTGCAGCTCCACGATCTGGGCGACCGCGTCCAGGGAACCGAGCTTGCTCCGGATCACGGCGATCAGGTCCAGGCAGGCGGAGCGGGCCAGCCCGTAGCCCTCGGCAGCCGAATAGTCGCGCCCCAGCTTGCCTTTCGGCGGCGTGCCGTCGACCGGCAGGGGGGCTTTCCCGGAGATGAACAGCAGGTTCCCCGTGCGCACCGCCGTCGTGTAATTGCCCGCCGGCGGGCTCACCGGCGGCAGTACCAGGCCGAGATCCGCAAACCGTTGTTCTGCGCTCATCGCGGGGCTCCCATGGGTTGCCGGTTGGAGAGGGGTGAGGGGGGACTCAGAGGATGCCCAGAATGCCCAGGCATTCACGCCCCAGGCCGATGCGGGCCTTGAGGGCGCCGTCCAGGGCCGGCTTGGGGGGCATGTCGATGTTCAGGGCGAAGGCATACACCCGGCCGCCTTTTTCCACCCAGCCCACCCACCAGCCCAGGTCCGGGCGGGAGGCGTCGCTCCAGCCGGTCTTGGCGTGCAGGGACCAGCCCGGGCCGCTCTCCAGCAGGGTGATCTCGCGCACGTCGGCCTGGGCCTGCCGGGAAACGGGCAACTCGCCCCGGGCCAGCCGGGCCAGGAAGCGGGTCTGTTCCACGGCGCTGATGGTCAGGGTGCCGTCGACCCAGAAACGGTCCACCGCGGTGCCGATCTCGCCGTTGCCGTAGCCCAGGGCCTTCACGCCGGCCTGCATGCGGGCCAGGCCGGTGCGCCGGGCCAGCTCCTGGTACACCGGGAAGTTGGACACCTTGATCGCCTCGCGCAGCCCCATGTCCTTTTCCCAGGCCTTGTTCCACTGGGGCTTGCCGCCGTAGGGCAGCGCCTGGTCCACGCTGGCAACGGTGCCGCTGTCCAGGCCGATCAGGCTGTTGGGAATCTTGAAGGTGGAGGCGGGAATGAAGCGGGTTTCGGCCCGGGCCCGGTCGTGGCCGATCAGCCGGTCGGCGGCCACGTCATAGACGACGAAGGTGCCGACCAGGCCGGCCCGGGCGAAGGCCGCCGCCAGGCGCGGGTCGTCCTGCCAGTCGCTGGCGTGGAGTGGCAGGGCGAGCAGGGACAGCAGTAGGACGAAGAGTTTTTTCATGATGGGGGCGCCGCGCAGCGGACGCGGGGGGGCGGAAGTGGAACGTGGACAGCAGGGGTGCGCAAAGCACCGTGGGCCGCCAGCCTACCGGGGCGGCCGCGCCGTTTCAATCGGCGGATATGCCGATGCCGGCAGGATGGGGAGCGGCGGGCCCGCCGCCGCCGGCGAAGCGCCAGGTGCCCTTGCCGGCCCGCTTGGCGGCGTACAGGGCGGCGTCGGCGGCCCGCAGCAGGGCGTCCGGGTGGGCGCCGTGGCCGGGGTAGAGGCTCACGCCGATGCTGACGCCGATCTGGATTGCGCTGCCCCCATCCATGTACAGGTCGAAGGGCGGTTCGAGCTGGCGCACCAGGCTGCCCGCCACCGCCGCGGCGACGCTCTCGTCCGGGAGGTCTTCCAGCACCACCACGAATTCGTCCCCGCCCAGGCGGGCGAGGGTGTCGGTGTCGCGCAGCCGAGCGCCGATGCGGCGGGCCACCCGCTTCAGCAGTTCGTCGCCGGTGGCGTGGCCCAGGGTGTCGTTCACCGGCTTGAAGCCGTCCAGGTCGAGGAACAGGACGGCGCACAGGGTGGCGTCGCGCCGCGCCCGCTCGATCGAATGGGCCAGGCGCGAATTGAGCAGCAGCCGGTTGGGCAGGCCGGTCAGGGGGTCGTGGTGGGCCAAAAATTCCAGGTGCGACTTGGCGTGCTGCATCCGGGTCAGGTCCACCCCCACGCCGATGTAATAGAGGGGTTGCCCGGAGCCGTCGCGGATGGCGCTGACGCTCAGCCATTCCTGGTACACGTCGCCGTTGCGCCGGCGGCTCCAGATCTCGCCTTGCCAGGCGCCGGCGGCACGGACGGCCTGCCACATTTCCCGGCAGGCGTCCTGATCCTCGCCGCCGCACTGGAACTGGCCCAGATGGTGGCCGATGACGTCTGCCGCGCTGTATTCGGTGATCCGGCTGAAGGCCGGGTTCACCGCCAGGATGTGGAAATCCAGGTCGGTGATGGCGATGCTTTCCTGGACGTTGCGGAACACCGCGTCGGCCAGTTCCAGCCGGGCATTGGCCGAGCGCAGTTCGGCGGTGCGTTCGGCCACCCGGCGGTCGAGCAGGTCGTTGGCGTCCACCAGGGCGGCATGGGCCCGGCGGCTGCCGGCGAAGTCGCGGCGGACCAGGACGATGGCCGTGGCGGCGATGCCGATCGACAGCAGGGCGCCGCCGGCCACCGCCATCAGGGCCCGCTGGCTGTCGCGGCCGGCGGCGCCGCGCCGGTCGGCCAGGGCGCGCTGCTCGGCGTCGAGCATGTCGCCGACGGCCTGGCGGATGGCGGGCGCCGCGCTGTCCGCCAGGGGCGCCCAGCGGCCCGCCGGGCCCAGGTCGGGTGCCGGGGCCGTGGTGTGTGCACCGAGCAGGGCGGCGACCTTCGCCAAGCGCCCGCCCTGGGCCGATTCGTCGGGCGCCAGTTCGGCGAGGCGGCGGAAGGTCCGTTCCAGGATGCGTTCCGGCCGCCGTTCGGGGTCCGGCGCCGCGTCCCCGGCCAAGGCGCGGGCCAGGCCGGCGCTGGCGGCCTCGTCCAGGGCTGCAAGCATGTTCCGCAGCAGGGCGATCCGCTCATGGCTGCGAGCGGCGTGGCGGGCATCGTCCTCCAGGCGGGAGATGCTGTGGAAGGACAGGGCCGCCACCAGGGCGATGAGGGCGGCCACCAGGTAGAGGCAGCGGATGAACAGGCGCTCGTCGGCGTGGGGGTGCGTCTTGGGCGGCGGGGGCGGAGGCTGGGTGGGGGGAATGGAGGAGAACATCGGGGAGAACATCGCGTCGGTCGGTCGTGCGGCAATGTCGCCTGGATAAGGTAGCGGCCGTGGCCGCCGCTGTATTCAAGATTGGTGCGCGTTTTTCAACATTCGTAAAAGCGCGTGGGCCGGGGGCATTGGCTGCACCTCAACCGGACGGCCGGGCGGCCCGGCGATGCCGCTTGGCATCAGCCGATCATGCGTCGGTAGGTCGCCGGCGAGGTGCCGACCAGGCGCTTGAAGGTGGAGCTGAAATGGGTCTGGCTGGAGAAGCCGCAGATGGCGGCGATGTCGGCCAGGGGCAGCAGCCCTTCGACCAGGAGCTGCCGGGCCCGGCGCACCCGGGTTTCGATCACGTACTGGTGGGGCGTCATGCGAGTCGACACCTTGAAGCGGCGGATGAACTGCACCCGGCTCAGGCCGGCCAGGGCGGACAGGGCGTTGATGGTGATGTTGTGGCCCAGGTTGTCCTCGATGCATTCGAGCACCAGGCGCAACTGGCGCGAACTCAGGCCGTGCCCCTTCCATTGCCGCCGGTGCGGCTTGAGGGCAGGGGCCTGGGGCGAGCGTTGCAGCACGTGGGCGGCCAGGGCCCGGGACAGGTAGCCCATCTTCAGGCCGGCGCCTTGGACGGATTCGTACAGGCCGTGCTTGACCGCCCGCAGGAGCTGTAGCAGGCCCGGATCGTCCAGGGCGAAGCCGCCCAGGCTCGCCGGTTCGGGGGGCGGTCCGGCGAACAGCTGGCTGGCCACTTCGAACAGCACGTCTTCGCGCAGGAACACGTGCAGCACCAGGGTGGGGGCGCCGATCACGTCCAGCACCGAATCCCCGGGCGGGGTGACCGTCACCCGGCCGGCCGGGCCGGAGCCCCGGTATTCCAGGTCGCCGATGAGCCGGTGCAGGGACCATTCGCGCAGGGCGGCGGCGAACCACAGGGCTGGGACCGCCCGGCGCACCGCCACGTGGGGGCGTTCCTCGGCGACCACGGCGTACAGGTCGGTCCAGCCCAGCCCCTCGCTGTCCTTGACGACGGTAACGGCGTCGCCGGCCTCGAAGCAGGTCTGTTCGCGGCTGTATTCGTCCGGATGGGACAAGGGAGCAAGGGAAATTTCCGGGAGCGGAACATGGAAACGCGCATCCGCCATCGATCGACCACCTGAAAGTGCAACGCCGAGTGCTACGGCCAGCAAATCTCCCGGAGCCGCGGCGCCAGCGCTTCAGCGGGCGCTCACGGCCGCCCGGGGAATGCGTTCATGGTGCCGGCAGTCGCCCGGCATATCTTCAAGATTGGTGCCGAAGTTTCCAGGTTCGTATCAAAATCGCCGTGAAAAAATGCCGCCCGACAAAAAAGGCACGGAACGATCCGTGCCTTTTTTGTCGGTTGGGGCGTCGCGGGGACCCGTCAGCCTGGCCGCGCCCCGGCCAGGCGGGCGACGCCGTGGCGCAGCACGCCCCAGCCCAGGGCCAGGGCGAAGGCGGCGGCCAGGCCCCACTTGATCAGGGAACAGGTGCCGGACAGGGTCACCAGCCCGCCGCCGGCCCCGAGCGCCAGGGCGAGCAGATGCAGGTGCAGGGCGTTTTCGGCCAGGTCGCACAGCCCGGCCACGGGCAGGGCCCAGCGGGCGGCGCGGCCCAGGGCCGGCGTGCGCCCGGGCAGCAGGGCGGTGCGGGTGGCCGTCAGGTAGCCGAAGGCAGCGTAGAGGAAGGGGTGGAGGAAGTCGTAGGGGAAATGGGCCCGGTAGGCCGCCACCCCGGCCGGTCCCCAGGCCTCGATCACCCACCAGAAGGCGTCGGGGGTGAAGGCCAGTTGCAGGGCGAAGAGGCTGGGGTTAAGGGGCGCCAGCAGGTGGGCCAGGTTGGCCTGGGAGACGGCGAAGGCCAGGGCGGCGGCCCAGACCGGCAGCAGGGAGGATCGGGCGGAGGCGTTCTGCGGCATGGGGGTGGTGCGGTCAGGCGGTGGCGGCCGGGGTCTTGTCCTTGGGCACCCGCCACAGGTACCAGGCGGCGATGGTGCGGTAGGGGCGCAGGGCGTCGCCGGCGGCGGCCAGTTCGCGCCGCCCCGGGGCGGCGGGCAGGGACTTGAGGCGCCGGTAGCCGTCGCGCACGCCGAAGTCGTCCACCGGCAGGATGTCGAGCCGCTCCAGGGTGTAGATCAGGAACATTTCCACGGTCCAGCGGCCGATGCCGGGCAGGGCGGTGAGGCGCGCCACCAGGGCGTCGTCCTCCAGGGCCAGGGCTTCTTCCCGGCCGGGCACCAGCCCGCTGGCGGCGCCGGCGGCGAGGGCCTGGATGGTGGCGACCTTGCGCGTGGAGAAGCCGCAGGCCCGCAGCGCCTCGGGGGCGGTGGCCAAGATCTGCTGGGGCGTGGGGAAGGGCGCCTCCGGGAAGAGGGCGAGGAAGCGGGCGACCATGGCGTCCGCCGCGCGCACGTGCAGCTGCTGGTAGGCCACGGCGCGGATCAGGGCTTCGTAGGGCTCCCGGGCCGGTTTGGGGGCGTGGGTGCAGGGACCCACCGTGGCCACCAGCCAGGCCCAGTCCGCATCCACGCCGGCCAGGTGGGCGCTGGCATCCCGGTAGGGGACAGGGTTTTCAGGGGCGATGGGGGGCATGAAGGGCAAGGGCGGCGACGGGGAGCGCCAAGCCTATCAGGCATGGGGCGCGGCGGCGCTCCGTTTCTTGCGCTGCCGTGCCGGACGCAGGGGTGCGCCAGTGCGATTCCGGCGGGGCGGCGTGGGAAAATTCGAAAGCAAGCAGCGGAGTGCGGCATCGGGCCGGGCCGGCTACAGTGCGCTCATCCCCTGCCAGAAAACCAGGTGCCATCGTGAAAACCGCTGTCTCCACCCCTCCCTCTATTCCTCCTTCCGCCGACCGGGCGGACCAGGCTGACGCCAAGGCTCCGGCCCGGGAAACAGCCCAGGAACGGACCGACGATCCCCGCTGGGCCGCCCTCGCCGCCCGGGACGCTCGGGCCGATGGCAGCTTCTACTACGGGGTGACCACCACCGGGGTGTATTGCCGCCCGTCTTGCGGCGCCCGGACGCCCTTGCCGGCGCACGTGCGCTTTTTCGCCGACCGGGCTGGCGCCGAGGCGGCAGGGTTCCGCCCCTGCAAGCGCTGCCGGCCGGACCTGCCGCCCCCCGCCGAGCGCCACGCCGCCACGGTGGCCGACGCCTGCCGCCGCATCGCCGCCGCCGACGGGGTGCCCCGGCTGGCGGACCTGGCGGCCGGAGCGGGGATGAGCCCCTACCACTTCCACCGCATCTTCAAGGCCGTCACCGGCCTGACCCCGCACCAGTACGCCGCGGCGGACCGGGCGGCGCGGTTGCGCCAGGCCCTGGCCGAAGGGGGCGGCGTCACCGAGGCGATCTACGCCGCCGGCTTCAACGCCAGCAGCCGGGTCTACGAGAATCCGGCGGCGCTGCTGGGCATGGCGCCGGGCCGCTACCGGGACGGGGGCGCCGGCGAGACGATCCGTTTCGCCATCGGCCAGTGCTCCCTGGGGGCGATCCTGGTGGCGCGCAGCGGGCGCGGGGTGTGCGCCATCCTGCTCGGCGACGACCCCCAGGCTCTGGCGCGGGATCTCCAGGACCGCTTCCCCCGGGCCGAGCTGGTGGGCGGCGACGCCGGGTTCGAGGACTGGGTGGCCCGGGTGGTGGGCTTCGTGGATGCGCCCCGGCTGGGCCTGGACCTTCCCTTGGACCTGCGCGGCACCGCCTTCCAGCAACGGGTCTGGCAGACCCTGCGCGCCATTCCGCCGGGGCAGACCGCCACTTACACCGAGATCGCCGAACGCATCGGCGCCCCCCGAGCGGTGCGCGCCGTGGCCCAGGCCTGCGCCGCCAACCCCCTGGCGGTGGCCATTCCCTGTCACCGGGTGGTGCGCAGCGACGGCGGCCTGGCCGGCTACCGCTGGGGCGTGGAGCGTAAGCGCAGCCTGCTCGACCGGGAGTCGGAGGAATGAGCGTTCCCGTCGGGCGGTTCATGCCCCTGCCCGGAAAGCCAATAGGGACGGGCATCTCCGATGGAGTGGTCCGGAGAGTGGCGCCCTGCCTTGATCGGCGCCGGTGCCTTTCGGAAAACCAATAGGGGCGTGGGGTTTGCACAAGGCTATGCGAGGATGCGCGCTCCGGCGGGCTGTGCATCCGCCAGTTTTTATCGCCATTGAATCCCGCGATCCGTCATGACCCTGGACCTGTTCGGCCCGCCCGAGGCGGGCATCGACCCGACGCCGCCCTGGCGCGAGGACATCGCCCCGGGGGCCGTCCTGCTGCGCCGCCATGCCCTGGCCGGCATGGATGAACTGCTCGCCGCCCTGGCGGCGGTGGCGGCCGCGGCGCCCTTCCGCTGCATGGTCACCCCCGGTGGCCTGGCCATGTCGGTGGGCATGACCAACTGCGGTGCCCTGGGCTGGGTGAGCGACTGCCACGGCTACCGCTATGCGCCGTGCGATCCGGACAGCGGCCGGCCCTGGCCGGCCATGCCGCCCGCCTTTGCCCGCCTGGCGGCGGAGGCGGCCGCTGCCGCCGGGTTCGCCGGCTTTGCCGCCGACGCCTGCCTGATCAACAGCTACGCCCCGGGCACCCGCCTCTCCCTGCACCAGGACAAGAACGAGCGGGACTTGCGCCAGCCCATCGTCACCGTGTCCCTGGGGCTGCCGGCCACCTTCCTCTTCGGCGGGCCGCGCCGGGAGGACCGGACCACTCGCCATCTGCTCACCCACGGGGACGTGGCGGTGTGGGGCGGCCCGGCGCGGCTGCATTTCCACGGCGTGCTGCCGGTGCGGGAGGGGGATCACCCCGTGCTCGGCCCCCGGCGCGTCAGCCTGACCTTCCGTAAGGCGGGCTAGGGGGGGCCGGCCGCCGCCTACAGGGCGACCAGTTGCAGCTTGATGGCCACGTCCAGCGCCAGGGCGGCGGCGAGCAGGGACCAGGCGGCCACCTTGCAGCAGCGGGCCAGGGCGCGGTTGTGGCGCCCGTTGCCGCGCCGGTCGTAGCGGTCCGCGACGGCGCTGCCGAGCAGCAGCGCCGCGCACAGGATGGTGGCGAACATCAGCCAGATCGGTAGGCCGTGCAGGTGGAGGCCGCCGCTGCGCTTGCCCGGGATGTACAGGTCGTCGTAATGGATGCCGAGCAGGCCGTAGCCCACCAGGGCCGCGCCGGCGAGGAAGCTGCCCCAGCGGATGCCCAGGGGGGCCTGGGCGGACGCAAAATCCGCACGCCGGGCCGTGTCCGCCGCCAGGACGGCCCGGGCCTCGGCCAGCAGGGCGGCCATGTCGTCGGCCAGCTTGGGTTTGAGCAGCAGGGGCGGCCGGGCCTGGTCGAGCAGGAACTGGGCGTACAGCCAGCGCTTGTTGGTGATCCGGGCCAGGGTGTCGAGGGCCTCGCGGATTTCGGCGTTGCCCGGCGCCGGCACGGCGGGGTCGGCAAAGGAGCGGCTCAACTGGTTGATGAGCGCGGCGATGGCATCGAGGCGGACGGTCATGGCGGGACGGGCGAGGGCGTTGAAAAGGTTGCCCGGCGATTGCCCGGGTAGTCGCTATTATCCCAAATGTATATTGATTTGCGGCATTGCAGTTGCCGATGTCCTGACTGCCGGCCTGCCGCCGCCCACGGGGCCGGTGTTTCGGCCCGGTTCGGCTCAGGTGCCGTAGGCGGTCAGCACGATGTCGGCGGCGGCCGTGCGCAGGGGGATCAGGGCTTGGTAGGCGGGGGAGGCGTGCCAGGCGTCGAGGGCGGCCTGGTCGGGAAAGCGGATCACCACCACGTGGGCGTGGGGCTGGCGGCCGGCCAGGTCGCCCAGGCGGGCGCCGCGGAACACCAGTTCGCCGCCCCAGGGGGCCAGGGTGGTCGGCACCTGGCTACGGTAGTCGGCCCAGCGCTGCGGGTCTTTGACGGTGATGTGGCCGATGACGTAGGCGTGACTCATGGGAATCTCCTCCGGGGGGGGCGGTTGCCGGCACGGGCGGCGGGCATGGCAGCGGCCACGGTCGGGCGGTGCAAGGATCGGTTCGCCGCGCCGGCCGGCAGCCCTGCCAGGCGTTGCCCGGCCCGGAGCCGGCCGGCCGTTGCCGGGTTCAGCGGCCGGAAAAGCGCGGCTTTTCCTTGGCGAAGAAGGCGCGCAGGCCTTCCTTGTAGTCGTCGGTGGCGAGGAAGGCGAAGGATTCGGCCTTTTCCCCGGCCGTCAGCGGGGCGTCGTGGAGCAGGCGGCGCACCCACTGCTTGTGCCAGCGCGCCACCAGAGGGGCGCCGGCGGCGATGCGGCGGGCGGTGGCGTCCACTTCGGCGGCCAGGGTGCCGTCGTCCACCACCCGGGTAAGCAGGCCCTTGGCGTAGGCTTCCGCAGCGGCGAAGACCCGGCCTTCGAGGAGAATTTCCAGCACCACGGCGGGGCCGGCGAGGCGGACCAGGCCGGCCATTTCGCCGGGGTACATGGAAAAGCCCAGGCGGTTGATCGGTGCGCCGAAGCGGGACGAGGCGGTGGCGATGCGCAGGTCGCAGGCGGCGGCGATCTCCAGCCCGCCGCCGATGCACGGGCCGTCGATGGCGGCCACCGTGGGCAGGGGGCAGTCGGCGATGGCGTCGAGGGCCGGGGCCACCCGCTCGTCGTGGTAGTGCAGGGCCTGGTCCAGGGTGGTGCGCAGGGTGAGGAATTCTTCCAGGTCGCCGCCGGCGGCGAAGGCCGGGGTGGCCCCGTCCGGCTCGCCGGTGATGACCACCACCCGCAGTTCGCTGCCCGGAGCGTCGGCCTCGCGGCGCAGGTCGTCCAGGGCGGCCTTCAGCTCGCCCCACATGGCGTAGTCGACGGCGTTGAGCTTGCCCGGGTTGGCCAGGGCGACGGTGGCCACCGGCCCTTGCCGGCGGGTGTGGATCGCGCCGCCCACGGTCAGGAGGAGCGGACGGCGTCGCCGCGGGCCGGCGAGGACTGGGTGGCTTGGGCGGCTTGGGCGGTGCCGGATTCGCCGGCCAGGTTCTTGGTGACCGCCTCGCGGCCGGCCATCAGGTGGTCGCGCATCAGGCTCTCGGCCAGGGCCGGGTCGCCCTTGAGCACGGCGGCGAGGATGGTCCGGTGCTCTTCCAGGGACTGTTGCAGCCGGCCTTCGGCGGACAGGGAGTGGAGCCGGGTGAGCTTGAGCACCTTGCGCAGGTCCTGGATCACCTGGAGCAGCCAGCGGTTGCCGGTGATGGCCTGGAGGGTGCGGTGGAATTCCTGGTTGGCCTCGAAGAAGCGCGGGATGTCGCCGTCCCGGGCGGCCTGTTCCAGGTCGTCGTGGAGGGACTGGAGGCGTTCCCGGTCGGCGGCGCTGGCGCGCTCGGTGGCTTCGAAGGCGCAGCGGCCTTCGAGCAGGGCCATCAGCGGGAAGATGTCGCTGATGTCCTTGGGCGACAGCTCGGTGACGTAGCAGCCGCGACGGGGCTTGAGGATCACCAGCCCCTCGGCGGCGAGCACCTTGAGGGCCTCGCGCAAGGGGGTGCGGGAGATGCCGTATTGTTCGGCGATGGCCTGTTCGTCGATCCACGCGCCGGGTTTCAGCTCGTGGGCGAAAATACGCTGGCGAAGCCGCTCCGCCACCTCTTCATAGAGGGCTGGCTGGGCGATGCGATGGCCGGTCATGTTCCGTTTTCTCTCCCTGGGCGTGGGCGGGTGGCGCTCACTGCCGCCGGTGGTTGCATTCATAATTATGGATAACGTATTATCGAAGGTTTCCGCTGTCAAGCTGCGCCGTGAATTGCAAGGGGCATAATCTCTCTCCACCCTTGTTGGCGCGCCCGCTCAGGATGCGGTGCCCGGTCTGCCGGCGCCGTGCCGGCGGGTATGGCTGGACGGAACAGAACGCGGACCAGAACGAAAAGTGCCCCGGCGCCGGGGCCGAACACGAGGTGATGCCATGACCGAACCGACCCAACGCAACTCCGACCACCTGGATCAGTGGGAGAAGGCTGCCGCCAAGCAGGCTCCCGGCGGCGATGTCGCCAACCTGAACTGGGTGACTCCGGAAGGGCTTACGGTCAAGCCGTTGTATACGGCCAAGGACGTGGCCGGGCTGGAGTATACCGATACCCTGCCGGGCTTCGCCCCCTTCGTGCGCGGCCCCCAGCCGACCATGTACGCGGTCAAGCCGTGGACCATCCGCCAGTATGCCGGTTTCTCCACCGCCGAGGAATCCAACGCCTTCTACCGCAAGGCCCTCGCCGCCGGCGGCCAGGGCGTTTCCGTGGCCTTCGACCTGGCCACCCACCGGGGCTACGACTCGGACAATCCCCGGGTGCTGGGCGACGTGGGCAAGGCCGGCGTGGCGATCGATTCGGTCGAGGACATGAAGATCCTCTTCGATGGCATCCCCCTCGACAAGATTTCCGTGTCCATGACCATGAACGGCGCCGTGCTGCCGATCTTGGCCGGCTACATCGTGGCCGCGGAAGAGCAGGGCGTGCCGCAAGAGAAGCTGTCGGGCACCATCCAGAACGACATTCTCAAAGAATTCATGGTGCGGAACACCTACATCTATCCGCCCAAGCCGTCGATGAAGATCATCTCCGACATCTTCGGCTACACCGCCCAGCACATGCCCAAGTTCAACTCGATCTCGATCTCGGGCTACCACATCCAGGAGGCGGGCGCGAACCAGGCCATCGAGCTGGCGTTCACCCTGGCCGACGGCATGGAATACGTGCGCACCGGCATTGCCTCGGGCCTCGACGTGGACGCCTTCGCCGGGCGCCTGTCGTTCTTCTGGGCGGTGGGCATGAACTTCTACCTGGAAATCGCCAAGATGCGCGCCGGCCGCCTGCTGTGGCACCGCATCATGAGCCAGTTCGAGCCGAAGAACCCCAAGTCGCTGATGCTGCGCACCCACAGCCAGACCTCCGGCTGGTCCCTGACCGAGCAGGACCCCTACAACAACGTGGTGCGCACCACCATCGAGGCCATGGCGGCCGTGTTCGGCGGCACCCAGTCCCTGCACACCAACGCTCTGGACGAAGCCATCGCCCTGCCCACCGAGTTCTCGGCGCGCATTGCCCGCAACACCCAGCTGATCATCCAGGAAGAGACCCACATCTGTAACGTGGTGGACCCGTGGGCCGGCTCCTACATGATGGAAAAGCTGACCCAGGACATGGCCGACAAGGCCTGGAGCATCATCCAGGAGATCGAGGCCATGGGCGGCATGACCAAGGCCGTGGAATCCGGCTGGGCCAAGATGCAGGTGGAAACCTGCGCCGCCGACAAGCAGGCCCGCATCGACTCGGGCAAGGACGTAATCGTCGGCGTCAACAAGTACAAGCTGGCCAAGGAAGACCAGATCGACATTCTGGACATCGACAACCACGCCGTGCGCGAAGCCCAGATCGCCCGCCTCAAGAAGATTCGCGAGACCCGCGACGGCGCCGCCGTCCAGGCCGCCCTGGCCGCCCTGACCCAGTCCGCCGAGAGCGGCGAGGGCAACCTGCTCGACCTGGCGGTCAAGGCCATCCGCCTGCGCGCCACGGTGGGCGAAGTGTCCGACGCCCTGGAAAAGGTGTTCGGCCGTTTCCGTGCCAACAACCAGACCATTTCCGGTGTCTATGGAGGCGTCGTGGAAGGCGAGAACAGCTGGGAATCCCTCAAGGCCGAGGTGGCCAAGTTCGCCGAGGAAGAGGGGCGCCGCCCCCGCATCATGATCGCCAAGCTGGGCCAGGACGGCCACGACCGGGGCGCCAAGGTGGTGGCCACCGCCTTCGCCGACCTGGGCTTCGACATCGACATGGGCCCCCTCTTCCAGACCCCGGAAGAGGCCGCCCGCCAGGCCGTGGAAAACGACGTGCACGCCATCGGCGTGTCGTCCCTGGCCGCCGGGCACAAGACTCTGCTGCCGGCCCTGGTGAATTCCCTCAAGGAACAGGGCGCCGACGACATCATCGTCTTCGCCGGCGGCGTGATTCCGGCCCAGGACTACGACTTCCTGTACCAGGCCGGCGCCAAGGCCATCTTCGGCCCGGGCACCCGCATCGAGGATTCCGCCAAGCGGGTCCTGGAAGAAATCCGCAAGGCCCGCGGCTAAGTTCCGATGACCGGGATTACCGGGACTTCCGGAATGGCCGCATCCGCCGGCGCCGCCACGGCCGCCGGCGGCGCGCCGTTGCCCCCTGCCGACCAATCCCTGGTGGACGGGGTGCTGGCGCGGCAGCGGCGCGCCCTGGCCAAGTCCATCACCCTGATCGAATCGACCCGGCGCGACCACCAGGAGCGGGCCCAGCAGGTGCTGGGCGCCCTCATGCCGCATACCGGCCGGGCCATCCGCATCGGCATCTCCGGCGTGCCCGGCGCCGGCAAGTCCACCTTCATCGAGGCCCTGGGCACCTACCTCATCGACCGGGGGCACCGCCTGGCGGTGCTGGCGGTGGACCCCTCGTCCTCGGTGACGGGCGGTTCCATCCTGGGCGACAAGACGCGCATGGAGACCCTGTGCCAGCGCGAGGAGGCCTTCATCCGCCCGAGCCCGTCCGCTGGCAGCCTGGGCGGCGTCGCCGAGAAGACCCGGGAGGCCATGCTGCTGTGCGAGGCCGCCGGCTTCGACGTGATCATCGTCGAGACCGTCGGCGTCGGCCAGTCGGAAACCGCCGTGGCCGGCATGGTGGACATGTTCTGCCTGCTGCAGCTGCCCAACGCCGGCGACGACTTGCAGGCGATCAAGAAGGGCATCGTCGAGATCGCCGACATGGTGGTCATCAACAAGGCCGACATCGACCCCCGCGCCGCCCAGGTGGTGCGCGCCCAGTGGAAGAACGCCCTGCACTTCCTGCGCCACGCCAGCCCGCACTGGGCGCCGCCGGTGCTGACCCTGTCGGCCCTGCACAAGGAAGGCATCGTCGAGTTCTGGGAACAGGTCCTGGCCTACCGGGACGCCCTCACCCCCAGCGGCGAGTTCGAGGCCAAGCGCCGCCACCAGGCCCGGGCCTGGATGTGGAACCTGATCGATTCCGGCCTGCGCCAGTTCTTCCGCCATCATCCGGCGGTGCAGGCCGATCTGCCCGGCCTGCTCGACCAGGTGGATGCCGGACGCACCACGCCGACGGCGGCGGCCTACCGCCTGCTCGGCCACTTGCAGGCTCCGCCTGCCCCCAACATTGCGGCGGGTTCGGCGTCGGCCGACGCCAGCCCGCTGTGAGCCATGATTTCATGGCGCTCCGTTAGACAGTAGAACGCGAACTCTTCCGAGGGAGATTTTTATGCACGACATCATTCATCTGCTGGAGAAAAAGCGCGAAGCCGCCCGCCTCGGCGGTGGCCAGAAGCGCATCGACAGCCAGCACGCCAAGGGCAAGCTGACCGCCCGCGAACGCATCGAGCTGCTGCTCGACCCGGGCTCCTTCGAAGAGTGGGACATGTTCAAGGAGCACCGCTGCACCGACTTCGGCATGGCCGAGACCAAGAACCCGGGCGACGGCGTGGTGACCGGCTACGGCACCATCAACGGCCGCGTGGTGTTCGTGTTCTCCCAGGACTTCACCGTGTTCGGCGGCTCCCTGTCCGAAACCCACGCCGAGAAGATCTGCAAGGTCATGGACCACGCCATGAAGGTCGGCGCCCCGGTGATCGGCCTCAACGACTCGGGCGGCGCCCGCATCCAGGAAGGCGTGGCCTCCCTGGGCGGCTACGCCGACGTGTTCCAGCGCAACGTCATGGCCTCCGGCGTGATCCCGCAGATCTCCATGATCATGGGCCCCTGCGCCGGCGGCGCTGTGTATTCCCCGGCCATGACCGACTTCATCTTCATGGTGAAGGATTCCTCCTACATGTTCGTCACCGGCCCTGAAGTGGTGAAGACCGTGACCCACGAGGAAGTGACCGCCGAGGAACTGGGCGGCGCCGTGACCCACACCAGCAAGTCCGGCGTGGCCGACCTGGCCTTCGAGAACGACGTGGAGGCGCTCAACTACCTGCGCCGCCTGGTGAACTTCCTGCCCGCCAACAACCGGGAAAAGCCCCCGGTGCAGCCCACCAGCGACCCGGCCGACCGCCTGGATTACTCGCTGGACACCCTGGTGCCGGACAACGCGAACAAGCCCTACGACATGAAGGAACTGATCATCAAGATGGTTGATGACTGTGACTTCTTCGAGATCCAGCCCGACTACGCCAAGAACATCATCACCGGCTTCGCCCGCTTCGACGGCCACCCGGTGGGCATCGTCGCCAACCAGCCCCTGGTGCTGGCCGGCTGCCTGGACATCAAGTCCTCGATCAAGGCCGCCCGCTTCGTGCGCTTCTGCGACGCCTTCAACATCCCGGTGGTGACCCTGGTGGACGTCCCGGGCTTCATGCCCGGCACCTCCCAGGAATACGGCGGCATCATCAAGCACGGCGCCAAGCTGCTCTACGCCTACGCCGAATGCACCGTGCCCAAGGTCACCCTGATCACCCGCAAGGCCTACGGCGGCGCCTACGACGTGATGTCGTCCAAGCACCTGCGTGGCGACGTGAACTTCGCCTGGCCCTCCGCCGAGATCGCCGTGATGGGCCCCAAGGGCGCCGTGGAGATCATCTTCCGCGAAGAGAAGAACGACCCCGCCAAGCTGGCCGAGCGCGAAGCCGAGTACAAGGCCAAGTTCGCCAACCCCTTCGTGGCCGGCGCCCGCGGCTTCATCGACGACGTGATCATGCCCCACGAGACCCGCAAGCGCATCTGCCGCTCCCTGGCCATGCTGCGCGACAAGAAGGTCGAGAATCCGTGGCGCAAGCACGGCAACATCCCGCTCTGATCAACGATTAACCGCATTCGACACGGAGGCCGCTCCTCTGTGTTCTCTGTGTTGAGAGAGGTTGCATAAATGTTCAAGAAAATCCTGATTGCCAACCGCGGCGAAATTGCCTGCCGCGTCATCAAGACCGCCCGCAAGATGGGCATCAAGACCGTCGCCGTCTACTCCGAGGCCGACAAGGACGCCCTGTTCGTGGAGATGGCCGACGAAGCCGTCTGCATCGGCCCGGCCGCTTCCAAGGAATCCTACCTGGTCGCCGACAAGATCATCGCCGCCTGCAAAGCGACCGGTGCCGAAGCGGTGCACCCCGGTTACGGCTTCCTCTCCGAGAACGCCGAGTTCTCCCGCCGCCTGGAGGAAGAGGGCGTCAAGTTCATCGGCCCGAAGCACTACTCCATCGCCAAGATGGGCGACAAGATCGAGTCCAAGAAGCTCGCCATCGAAGCCAAGGTCAACACCATCCCCGGCTACAACGAGGCCATCTCCGGTCCTGACGAGGCTGTCGAGATCGCCAAGAAGATCGGCTATCCGGTGATGATCAAGGCCTCCGCCGGCGGCGGCGGCAAGGGTCTGCGTGTGGCCTACAACGACGCCGAAGCCCATGAAGGCTTCTCCTCCTGCGTCAACGAAGCCCGTAACTCCTTTGGCGATGACCGGGTCTTCATCGAAAAGTACGTGCTGGAACCGCGCCACATCGAAATCCAGGTGCTGGGCGACTCCCACGGCAACTACGTGTACCTGAACGAGCGCGACTGCTCCATCCAGCGCCGTCACCAGAAGGTCATCGAGGAGGCGCCGAGTCCCTTCGTCGATCCCGAGATGCGCAAGGCCATGGGCGAGCAGGCTGTGGCCCTGGCCCGGGCCGTGAATTACGAATCCGCCGGCACGGTGGAATTCGTGGTCTCCGGCGCCACCAAGGAGTTCTACTTCCTGGAGATGAACACCCGCCTCCAGGTGGAACACCCGGTCACCGAACTGATCACCGGCCTCGACCTGGTGGAACAGATGATCCGCGTCGCCTACGGCGAAAAGCTGCCCCTGACTCAGGCCGACGTGAAGATCAACGGCTGGTCCATGGAATGCCGGATCAACGCCGAAGACCCGTTCCGCGGCTTCCTGCCCTCCACCGGCCGCCTGGTGAAGTTCCAGCCGCCGGCCGAAGTGGCCGGCGAGGTGCGCGTCGATACCGGCGTCTACGACGGCGGCGAGATTTCGATGTACTACGACTCGATGATCGCCAAGCTGATCGTGCACGGCAAGGACCGGGCCGAGGCCATCGGCCGCATGCGCGACGCCCTGAACGGCTTCGTCATCCGCGGCATCTCCTCGAACATCCCGTTCCAGGCGGCGCTGATGCAGCACCCGCGCTTCCAGTCCGGCATCTTCGACACCGGCTTCATCGCCAAGGAATACCCGAAGGGCTTCGACGCCTCGATGGTTCCCCACGACGATCCGGCCCTGCTGATCTCGGTGGCCGCCTTCGTGCATCGCCGTTACCTGGACCGGGCCGCCCAGGTCTCCGGCCAGCTGCCCGGCCACGAGCGCAAGGTGGGCGACGAGTGGGTGGTGATCCGTAGCGGCGAGCGCTACCCGGTGGTGGCCAAGCCCGTCGCCGGCGGCTATCTGGTCGACTACAACGGCGAGCAGTACGAGATCCTGTCCGACTGGCGCCAGGGCCAATCCCTGTTCAACGGCACCTGCAACGGCGAGGAATTCACCCTGCAGGTGGAACGTCACCGCATGACCTACCAGCTGTTCCACTGGGGCACCCGCGCCGACATGATGGTGATGTCCGCCCGCGCCGCCGAACTGCTGGCTCTCATGCCGGAAAAGGCCGCCCCCGACCTCTCCAAGTTCCTGCTCTCCCCCATGCCCGGCCTGCTGCGCGAAGTGGCGGTGAGCGTGGGCCAGGAGGTCAAGGCCGGCGAGAAGCTGGCGGTGATCGAAGCCATGAAGATGGAAAACATCCTCAAGGCCGAACAGGACTGCAAGGTGAAGAAGATCTCCGCCGCTGCCGGGGAATCCCTGTCGGTGGATCAGATCATCATCGAGTTCGAGTGATCGCCTGATCCGTCCGCGTCCGCCGCCGCAACGCGGCGGGCCGCCGATGAAAAAAGGGACCTGCGGGTCCCTTTTTTCATGGTGCGCGGAACATGCCGCCCGGGGAGCTGGCGCCCGAAAGTTTCAGCAGGGCGCGCCCGGTTCCCGCTCGCCGACGAAGGCGGCCAGGGCCGCCGCCAGGCGGGGCAGAGGGGCGGGCCAGCGGTCTTCGGCCACCGCGTCGATCTGGCCCGACATGCCTTCCAGGGCCGACTCCAGGCGCGCGCGCACCGTGGCCGACTCCAGGTCGGGGGCGCCGAAATCCACCGCCCGGGACAGCAACTGGGCCACTTCGGCCAGGGGCGCGAGCCCGTGGCCGGCGGCCTCGTCGGCCAGTTCGGCGGCGCCCAGGGCCAGGGCGTGGCGGTCCGGCGGATAGCGGTGCAGGGCCTCGCGCAGTTCGGCCAGGCGCTCCGCCGCCTCGGCGGCGAACTCGGCGGCGACGGACAGGGAGCCGAAGGGGCGTTCGGCCGGCGCCGCCGCAGCGAACGTACCCTGTTCGCCTTGTCCGGCACGGGCCGGTGCCTTGGCGATGGCGTCGAGGCGCCGGGCCAGGTGGGCCACCCGGTCGGCGAAGCCGGGGCGGGCGGGGGCGTCCTCCTCGGCGAAGGCTTCCAGGGTGGCGGCCAGGGCGGCCCGGACGTCGGCCGGCGGATCGTCCCGGCCATCCATGCCTTCCAGCCGCTCCAGGGCGTCGGCCAGGGCCACGGCCAGGGCCAGGGCATCGGGTTGCTCCGGGGCCAGGGCGGTGGCGGCGGCGCACAGGGCGGCGGAGCTGCGGCGCAGTCCCTCCCACTCGGGCCGCACGGCGCCGTTCCAGGCCTGGGCCAACTGCCGGCCGGCGGCGTTCCAGGCGGCCAGCAGGGCCGGGTCCAGGCTGCGGCCGAGCAGGCCCGCCAGGGCGGCCAGTTGAGGAGGGAGGGGCGGTGGCGTGCCGGCGGATTCCGGCGCCGGCAGGGCGGCGCGCAGGGCGGCCAGTTCGCGGGCCAAGGTCGGGTCCAGATCGCCGCCGCGCTGGCTGCGCCGCATCTGCCGCTCCAGCCGGGTGCTCCACAACCGCTGGGCATCGCCGGGGGGCTCTCCAGCCGCAGCCAGAGCGTCATAGAAGGCGGTGCCACCATCCCACAGTTCGGCTTCGTTCCGGGGCCGTTCCCGGGCGAAGCGGCGCAGGGCCTCGGCCATGGCGGCGGCGTCGCTCCCGTTGCCCCGGCGCAGGAAACCGAGCAGGGCGGACTGGAAGGCGTGGAGGGGGGAAGGCAGGGTCACGGCGAAACGGGCGAGGAAGGCGGGGTGGGCAAGCCCGAGGATGATAATCCATGGTGGGGGCCGCCATTGCTCGCAATTCGCCGCGATTTATTCCGGCTGGCTGACAAAAGCTGGCATGCAGTATTGATACAATATTTGCATTGCTCTCCGTGGTTCCGCCCTTGCCCCCGCCTTCGCCCCTCCTTCGTTACTGGTTGTGCCTGCTCTGGTTCGTCCTTGCGGTCGGCTCGGCGGCGAAGGGTGCGTGGGCTGCCGCTCCGGCCCTGACCCTGGCGCCCCTGGCCCAGGGCCAGTCCCTGACGCCCTTCCTCGAAGTGCTCGAAGATCCGTCCGCCACCCTGTCCCTGGCCGGGGTGAAGGCCGAATCCGGGCGTTTCAGCCCTTTAAGCGGCCAGGGGTCGGACGTCAATTTTGGTTATTCGGCCAGCGCCTACTGGCTGCGCGCCACGGTGCAGGCCGGGACCGGAACGGTGCCGGGGAACGAGTGGCTGGTGGAGGTGGGCTACGCCTCCCTGGACCGGGTCACCCTCTACGTGGATGGCCCCGACGGCGCGACCGAGCAGAGCGCCGGCGACCGCCAGCCCTTTTCCGCCCGAGCCTTTCCCCATCGCCATTTCGTCTTTCCCCTGATCCTGCCGCCGGGGGAGAGCCGTACCCTGTACGTGCGCATCCAGTCCGAAGGTTCCTTGACCGCTCCGGTGACCCTGTGGGCACCCCGGGCCTTCCAGGTGCACAACCAGGAAATCTACGCCGCCCTGGCCCTCTACTACGGCATGTTGCTGGCCCTGGGGCTGTACAACCTGCTGCTCTACTTTTCCCTGCGCGAGCGCATCTACCTGGTCTACGTGGCCTTCGTCGCCGCCATGGCGGTGGGCCAGCTTTCCCTCAACGGCCTGGGCAACCAGTTCCTCTGGCCCGGCCTGCCGGCCTGGGGCAACGTGGCCCTGCCGAGCGGCTTCGCTGCCACCGGCTTCTTCGGCGCCCTGTTCACCCGCCAGTTCCTGATGACCCGGGGGCGCTACCCACGCATCGACCGGCTGCTGCTGGCCCTCACCCTGGGGTTTGCCGCGGCGGCCTTGGCGCCCCTGTACCTTGCCTACCGGCCGGCGGCGGTGTTCACCTCCCTGGTGGGGGTGGCCTTCTCCGCCGTGGCGGTGGCGGTGGCCATCTACTGCCTGCGCCGGGGCGATCAGGGGGCCCGCTGGTTCCTGCTCGCCTGGTCCTTGCTGCTGGTGGGGGTGGGTGCCCTGGGGTTGCGCAACCTGGGCTGGCTGCCGACCAACGTGTTCACCTCCAACGCCATGCAGATCGGCTCGGCCCTGGAGATGCTGCTGTTTTCCTTCGCCCTGGCCGACCGCATCCACGTCGCCCGCCAGGAACGGGCAGCGGCCCAGGCCGAAGCCCTCCAGACCAAGCACGACATGGTGGAGGCGCTGCTGCGTTCGGAACGGGAACTGGAGAATCGGGTGGCGGAACGGACCCGGGATCTGGCCGATGCCAACACGCGCCTCCAGGAAAGCGAGCGGTTGTTGCAGCAGATGGCCCACCAGGACCCCCTCACCGGGGTGGCCAATCGGCTGCTGCTCGACGCCCGCCTGGGCCAGGCGGTGAGCCTGGCGCGGCGCAACGGCAAGCGCTTCGCCGTGCTGCTGATCGACCTGGACCGCTTCAAGCCGATCAACGACCAGTTCGGCCACGGGGTCGGCGACGAGCTGCTGTCGGCGGTGGCCCGGCGCCTGGTGTCCCTGGTGCGCAACAGCGATACGGTGGCGCGCCTGGGGGGCGACGAGTTCGTCCTGCTGCTCGACGACGTGCGCTACCGGGAAGACGTGGAGAGCATCGCCCGGGGCGTGGTTTCCAGCCTGTCGGCGCCCTTCGAGATCCAGGGGATCAAACTCCAGATCGGTGCCAGCGTCGGCGTGGCCATCTACCCGGACCACGGCACGGACGCCCAGACGCTGCTGCAACAGGCCGACAGGGCCATGTACGCGGCCAAGAACGCCGGCCGCAACGCCTATTCCACCGCGCCGGAGTAAGCGGGCGGTGGGGCAGCGCGGGCAGTGGGGCCGCACGGCCCCGGGGTGATTGCCCGCAAGCCGGCGGCGGGGTAGGGGGCGCCGCCTCCGCGCCACCCCGCAACTGGCCGCCGTTACATAGGTGCAGCCGGCGGGATTGGCGGGACGTCAGCCGGCCAGCTTGGCGAAGGCTTCCACCACTTCCTGGGGCGCCTGGACCAGTTCGATCAGCACCCCTTCGCCGCCGATCGGGGCTTCCTCATTGCCCTTGGGGTGCAGGAAGCAGATGTCGAAGCCGGCCGCGCCCTTGCGGATGCCGCCCGGGGCGAAGCGCACGCCGTTGGTGCTGAGCCATTCCACCGCCTTGGGCAGGTCGTCGATCCACAGGCCCACGTGGTTGAGCGGGGTGGCGTGCACCGCCGGCTTCTTTTCCGGGTCCAGGGGCTGCATCAGGTCCACTTCCACCTTGAAGGGGCCCTTGCCCATGGCGCAGATGTCCTCGTCCACGTTCTCGCGCTCGGACACGAAATTGCCGGTGACCTCCAGGCCGAGCATGTCCACCCACAGGGTCTTGAGCTTGTCCTTGGACGGGCCGCCGATGGCGATCTGCTGGATACCGAGCACCTTGAACGGACGCTGGCTCATGGGGTTTCTCCTTGAATGCGTTAAAAATTCATAATTATACGCATGGCGGCGCCCGGTTTCCGGGGAGCACAGGGCGTGGCCCCGCTCAGTCCCGGGCGGCGCGGCGCACCTTGGCCACGGCGGCGATGGTGCCGTCGCGCAGCAGGGCTTCCACGTTTTCCTCGATGTCCTCGGGCCGGTACAGGTAGTTCACCATCATTCCGTAGGACTGGCCGTAACCCTTGGCCGAGGTGTCGGCGAGCATGTTGAGGCGCTCGATGCGGGCACCGTTGCCCAAGTGGAAGCGGGCCACCGGGTCCCGGGGCTTGCCCTTCAGGGTGGCGGTGACCAGGTAGCGGGCGGCCAGGCGCTCCAGCCCGTCGCGCAGGGCGCCCACCAGGCGGGGATCGGCGTCGGGGCCGGCCCAGGCCGGGGTGGCGAGCAGGTTGCGGATGGCGTGCAGGGTGGGGGCGATGCCGGCCAGCTTGGCGATGCGCTGCCGCTCGACCTCGGGAAAGGCCCGGGCCCACTCGCCCGGTGCCGCGTCGCTCTCCTTGTCGCCGTGGGCCTCGCTCCAGGCGCGGAAGCCAGGGAGCGGCGACAGGGTGGCGAAGGTGTCGAGGCGCGGGTAGTCGCGCTTCAGGTCGTCGATCACCCGCTTCAGCAGGAAGTTGCCGAAGGACACGCCGCGCAGCCCGGTCTGGGTGTTGGAGATCGAGTAGAAGATGGCGGTGTCGGCCCGTTTCGGGTCGAACACCGGGGCATGCACGTCGAGCAGGTCCTGGACGTTGCCGGCCAGGTGGTCGCACAGGGCCACCTCGACGAAGATCAGCGGCTCGTCGGGCATGCGCGGGTGGAAGAAGGCGTAGCAGCGCCGGTCCGAATCGACCCGGTTCTTCAGGTCGGCCCAGGACTGGATTTCATGCACCGCCTCGTAGGCGATCAGCTTTTCCAGCAGGCCGGCGGGGGAATGCCAGGTGAGCCGCTGCAATTCCAGGAAGCCCACGTCGAACCAGGCCGACAGGCGCGCTTCCAGTTCCCGGTCGAGCACCGCCAGTTCGGGGGCGTGGGGCAGGAAGCGCAGCAGGTCGGCGCGCAGGTCCACCAGGAACTTGACGCCCTGGGGCAGGGCGAGGAACTGGGTCATGATGCGGATGCGCGCCGAGCGCATGGCGGCGCGCAGGGCCGCCTCCGCCTCGCCCTCGGCCGGGGTGCCGATGGACGATTGCCAGGTGGCGTGGGCGCTGGCCACCTTGACCGGGTCCGGGCCGAAATCCCGGGCGATCAATTGCAGCACGGCGCGGCGGCCGGCGGCGTCGAGCTTGAGGTAGGTCTCGCCCAGGCGCGCGGCCCGGTTGCGTGCCGAGACCTCGCCACCCAGGCTGGCGGCGCATTCTTGCAACTGGGCGCGGATGCGCTCCAGTTCCTTGGCCGGGAGTCCTTCCACGGGGGCGGGCTGGGCGGCGGCGTGAGCGGTGCTGGTCATGATTCCCTCCTTGACCTCCCGATTCTGCCCCACGAAGAAGGGGAGTCAACCGCCGTGCCGCGCAGAATGGCTCAGGGCGCCGGTTTCGGAGCGGTGGCTGGAGCGCGGCGCAGCAGCAGCCACAGGCCGGCGGCGATCATCGGCAGGGACAGCCACTGGCCCATGCTGACGGTGGTGGACAGGCCGAAGATGCCGTCGTCCGGAGTGCGGAAGAATTCGCCGACGAAGCGGGCCAGGCCGTAGCCGATCAGAAACAGGCCCGACACCCGGCCGGCGGGGCGCGGCGTGGCCGAATACAGCCACAGCACGGCGAACAGCACCAGCCCTTCCAGGCCGGCCTCGTAGAGCTGGGAGGGGTGGCGCGGCAAGCTGTCCACCTGGGGGAAGACCATCGCCCAGGGCAAGGACGGGTCCGCCGGGCGGCCCCACAGCTCGCCGTTGATGAAGTTGCCGATGCGCCCGAAGAACAGGCCCAGGGGCACCAGGGGCGCAACGAAGTCGGCCACCTGGAACCAGCTGCGCCCGGTCTTGCGCGCGAACAGGGTGAAGGCAGCGAGGACGCCGAGAAAGCCGCCGTGGAAGCTCATGCCGCCCTTCCACACCGCCACGATCTCCAGGGGGTGGCTGAAGTAGTAGCCCGGCTCGTAGAACAGCACCTGGCCGAGGCGGCCGCCGAGCACCACGCCGATGGCGCCCCAGAAGAGCAGGTCGTCCAGCTCCTCGACGCTCCACGGCTTGGCCTGGCCGGCGCTGGCCAGGGCACGGCGCCGGCCGAGAAACCAGAATTGCAGGAAGGCCAGCAGGTACATCAGGCCATACCAGCGCACGGCCAGGGGGCCGATGGCCAGGGCGACGGGGTCGAACTGGGGGTGGACGAGCATGGGCGAGCCGTTCTTTCGCAGATAGAATGGCAAGATTATAGGCGTTACGCCGCATCGCCCTCGCCGGTCCGCCCCAGGCGGACCACCCCCGAGCCTGCTCACGGGGTGCGTCGGCCATGCGGCTTTTTGTTCCCCGTCAGGCCTGCCAGGCCCACTAGGCTTTTGCACCCAGGTTCCAGGAGTCCGCACCATGCCCCAGTACCGTTCCCGCACCTCCACCCATGGCCGCAACATGGCCGGCGCCCGCGCCCTGTGGCGCGCCACCGGCATGAAGGAAGGCGATTTCGGCAAGCCGATCATCGCCGTGGTGAACTCCTTCACCCAGTTCGTCCCGGGCCACGTGCACCTCAAGGACCTGGGCCAGCTGGTGGCCCGCGAGATCGAGGCGGCGGGCGGCATCGCCAAGGAATTCAATACCATCGCCGTGGACGACGGCATCGCCATGGGCCACGACGGCATGCTCTACAGCCTGCCCTCCCGGGACCTGATCGCTGACTCGGTGGAGTACATGGTCAACGCCCACTGCGCCGACGCCATGGTGTGCATCTCCAACTGCGACAAGATCACCCCGGGGATGCTGATGGCCGCCATGCGCCTCAACATCCCGGCGATCTTCGTCTCCGGCGGCCCCATGGAGGCGGGCAAGGTGCAATGGCAGGGCAAGACCATCGCCATCGACCTGATCGACGCCATGATCAAGGCCGGCGACAGCTCCTGTTCCGACGAGGACGTGGCCGCCTTCGAGCGTTCCGCCTGCCCCACCTGCGGCTCCTGTTCCGGCATGTTCACCGCCAACTCGATGAACTGCCTGACCGAAGCCCTGGGCTTGTCCCTGCCGGGCAACGGCACCGTGGTGGCGACCCACGCCGACCGCAAGAAGCTGTTCCTCGCCGCCGGCCGGCAGGTCGTCGAACTGGCGCGCCGCTACTACGAGCAGGACGACGCCTCGGTGCTGCCCCGGGCCATCGCCAGCAAGCAGGCCTTCGAGAACGCCATGAGCCTGGACGTGGCCATGGGCGGTTCCACCAACACCGTGCTGCACATCCTGGCCGCCGCCCAGGAAGGCGGGGTGGACTTCACCCTGTCCGACATCGACCGCATCTCGCGCCAGGTGCCCTGCCTGGCCAAGGTGGCCCCGGCCACCGAGAAGTACCACATCGAGGACGTGCACCGGGCCGGCGGCATCATGGGCATCCTCGGCGAAATGGACCGGGCCGGCCTGATCCACCGCGACGTGCCCACCGTCCACGCCAAGACCCTGGGCGAAGCCATCGACACCCACGACGTGATGCGCACCCCGTCCCTGGGCGTGCTCGAATTCTTCAAGGCCGCCCCCGGCGGTGTGCCCACCCAGACGGCCTTCTCCCAGGAGCGCCGCTACCCGGAACTGGACCTGGACCGCACCCACGGCTGCATCCGCAACAAGGAAAACGCCTATTCCCAGGATGGCGGCCTGGCCGTGCTCTACGGCAACATCGCTGAGAACGGCTGCATCGTGAAGACCGCCGGGGTGGACGATTCCATCCTCAAGTTCACCGGCCATGCCCGGGTCTATGAAAGCCAGGACGACGCGGTCAAGGGCATCCTCGACGGCGAGGTGGTGTCCGGCGACGTGGTGATCGTGCGCTACGAAGGCCCCAAGGGCGGCCCGGGCATGCAGGAAATGCTCTACCCGACCTCGTACCTCAAGTCCCGCGGCCTGGGCAAGGAATGCGCCCTGCTCACCGACGGCCGCTTCTCCGGCGGCACCTCGGGCCTGTCCATCGGCCACGCCTCGCCGGAAGCCGCCGAGGGCGGCGCCATCGGCTTGGTGGAAACCGGCGACACCATCGAGATCGACATCCCCAACCGCTCGATCCAGCTCAAGATCAGCGACGCCGACCTGGCTGCCCGCCGTGCCGCCATGGACGCCAAGGGCGACGCCGCCTGGAAGCCGGCCGACCGGGAGCGCAAGGTGTCGGTAGCCCTGCAAGCCTACGCCCTGATGGCCACCTCGGCCGACCGGGGCGCGGTGCGCGACCTGTCCCAGCTCAAGCGCTGATTTCCGGCGCGGCCTCGGTTTTCCGGTCCTCCGGCTGGAGAATCGAGGTGTGGCGCGGGACACAAGCGAAGGGGCTCCCGCGGGAGCCCCTTCGTCGCATCGGCGCCTGGCTAGGCGCCAGGTGCCCGGCGCGATGCCTGATCAGTTCTTAAGGGCCGACAGGTAGGCCACCACCGCTTCCACGTCGCTGTCGCTCAACTGGGCGGTCACCGCGCTCATCGGCGCGTAGAGACGCTCGCCGCTCTTGTTGCGATAGCGCAGCAGGGATTTCTTCAGGTATTCGCCCTGCTGGCCGGCCAGCCGCGGAATGGTCTCGTTGCCTTTGGCCTCGGCGCCGTGACAGCCGCTGCACACCCGGCTGAACAGGCCCTTGCCCCGGTTGATGTCGCCCACTGCGCCGGCCTTGATCGGGCTGACCTTGGCGTCGGCGTAGAACAGGGCGATCTGGGCCTTTTGCTCGTCGTTGAGCACCTTGATCAGGCCCTGCATGAAGTCGTCCTTGCGCTCGCCGCTGCCGAACTTGCGGATCTGCTCCACCAGGTAGGCGGAATTTTGCGCGGCCAGGTTGGGAACTTCCGGGTAGCGGCTGTTGCCATCATCCCCGTGGCAATTGGCGCAGAAGAACGCGGCCTTTTTCCCCGCGCCGATGGCGCTGGTCTTCTTGCCGGCGTCGGCTTCCCAGGCCTTGACCAGGTCGATGGGCTTTTCGCCCTGGGCGGCCGCGTCGAGCGGTCCGAGCAGGGGCAGCGGTACCAGCAAGGCGGCCAGCAGGCCATGCGGGCGTAGCCGGGCAAGGCGTCCGGTCAGCCGAGGAAACATCGGTTTCTCCCTGAGTTGAATGGCAAACCTTGCGATTTTAACGTCATTTTTTTTCGCCGTTTCGGCAATGCTCCGAGCTTCATTGATCCAGCGCAAATCTCCGGAATGGCGCGCCGGGGCTTCCGGTACGGCAGAGCCCCTGGCCCCAGGTCGGCACGGCGTTCGTCGTCGGGCGACCGCCCTGGCCCAGCACCATGGCGCGCTCGGGTGCCGATTTCCGGTTTGCCCGGTCTAACATCGACATGGCCCGGCGCGGCGGGGTCGGTTTCCCCGCTGTGCCCGGTCGAGAGGATTTCATGTTCAAAAGCGGTTTCACCTTCGACAACAGCTACGCCCGGGACCTGCCCGGCTTCTACGTCCCCTGGCAGCCCCAGCCGGCCCCGGCGCCCCGGCTGCTGTTCCTCAACGCCGCCCTGGCCGAGGAGCTGGGCCTGGACCTGGCGTCCCTGGATGCCGGGCAACTGGCCGACCTGTTCGCCGGCAACGCCCTGCCGGACGGGGCCGAGCCCATCGCCCAGGCCTACGCCGGCCACCAGTTCGGCGGCTTCTCGCCCCAGCTCGGCGACGGCCGGGCCCTCCTGATCGGCGAGGTGCTGGACCGTCACGGCGCACGGCGCGACATCGCCTTCAAGGGCTCGGGCCCCACCCCCTTCGCCCGGCGCGGCGACGGCAAGGCCGCCCTGGGCCCGATGCTGCGCGAGGTGCTGATCGGCGAGGCCATGCACGCCCTGGGCATTCCCACCACCCGGGCCCTGGCCGTGGCCGGCACCGGCGAGGCGGTGGCCCGGGGCGCGCCCCTGCCCGGCGCCGTCCTCACCCGGGTGGCGGCCAGCCACCTGCGGGTTGGCACCTTCCAGTTCTTCGCCGCCCGGGGCGACCATGACCGGGTGCGGCAACTGGCCGACTACGCCATCGCCCGCCATTACCCGGACCTGGCCAGCGGCACCGCGCTCTACCTGGATTTCCTTCGCGCCGTGGTGCGGCGCCAGGCCGAGCTGGTGGCCTGCTGGATGGGCGTGGGCTTCATCCACGGGGTGATGAACACCGACAACATGAGCATTCCCGGCGAGACCATCGACTACGGCCCCTGCGCCTTCATGGAGGCCTACGACCCGGGGACGGTGTTCAGTTCGATCGACGAATACGGCCGCTACGCCTACGCCAACCAGCCCGCCATCGCCCAGTGGAACCTGGCCCGCCTGGCGGAAACCCTGGTGCCCCTGCTGGCCGAGGATGGCGGCGAGGCCGTGGCCCTGGCCACCGGGGCGGTGGACGGCTTCGTCGCCGACTACCAGGCCTGCTGGCTGGCGACGATGCGGGCCAAGCTGGGCCTGGCCGCGGTGGGCAACAGCACGGAGGATGAGGCTGCGGCGGACGTCGCCCTGGCCGCCGACTGGCTCGCTCTGCTCCAGGCCGCCCGGGCCGACTTCACCCTGGCCTGGCGGCATCTGGCGGATGCGGCCGGCGCAGGGGGCGTGGCGGCGGGAGGTACGGCCCTGGCCGCCCTGCTCCCTGACCAGTCCGCCTTGGCGGCCTGGCTGGCCCGCTGGCGGGCGCGCTGTGCCGCCGAAGAGGGCGGCGACGCTCCCGCCGCAGCCTGGGCCGCCCGGGCCGCGCGGATGCGCCGGGCCAATCCCCGGATCATCCCGCGCAACCACCGGGTCGAGGAGGCCCTGGCCGCCGCCTCCGACCGGGGCGACCTGGCCCCCTTCGAGGCGCTGCTGGCGGCCCTGCGCCGGCCCTACGACGAACGCCCGGAAGATGCCCGCTACGCCGAGCCGGCGGCGGCCGGCTTCACCGCCTCCTACCAGACCTTCTGCGGCACCTGATGGCGCCTTGTCCGCGATATATTAATTTTTCTCATGTATTGCGCGGGGCCTATCGTCAAGATCAAGTATTGGCAGGGACCTTCGATTTTTTTCTGGTGGAATGTATTAATTTTTTTCAAGTATCGGGCGCCGCCGCCGGCGGCCGCGTGCGCCTGAGGCCGGGCCGGCTCGGGATGCCGGGCACGCCGCGCAAGGTCAACGCCGGGCCGGACCGGCGCGTTAACCGCCTGGCCCGCATCCGGCGGAAAACGGCCCGGCGACCCCGCTGTTAGGTAGTTTTGACGGTAGGCGCGGCGTTCCCAAGGGGGGCAAAAGCCAGTACCATCCCCGAGCTGTTGTTCAACCAATCAATCACGGAGCGAGATCATGAAAGCAATCCTGTCCCTCCTGGCCGTCGCCGGCCTGCTGTCCGCCGGTGCCGCCCAGGCTGACGAAGCCCTGGCCAAGTCCAAGGGCTGTCTGGCCTGCCACGCCGTCGACAAGAAGCTGGTCGGTCCGTCCTACAAGGACGTGGCCAAGAAGTACGCCGGCGACAAGACCGCCGAAGCCAAGCTGGTCGAGAAGGTGAAGAAGGGCGGTTCCGGCGTCTGGGGCCCCGTCCCGATGCCCCCCAACGCCGCTGTCAGCGACGACGATCTGCACAAGCTGGTGAAGTGGGTCCTGTCCCAGAAGTGAGCCTCGCCTGACCGCAGTGCGCAAAAAGCCGGGAGTCTTAGGACTCCCGGCTTTTTTTGTGTCCATTTTGGTGCATCGTGCCGGACCGTGAAAAACCGCGCAGGGCTTGTGCGGCGCCTGATTGACAGGCAAAAGCGGCCACTCGCAGAATGGCCCGGAAAGCTCTTTGTGTTGTCGGCCGTACGTTTTCCCCTGCCGCCCTGCCCGAACCGGGTGCGGCGTTTCCGGACCCTGTCCGAACCCTGCGGAGAATCGGAACCATGACCAAGACTTGCCCCGCCCGCCCGGCCCATCCCCTTGCCAGCGCGGTGCCCCTGGCCCTGCTGATCGCCGCCGCCCTGGCCGGCTGCGGCAACAAGGAAGAGCCCAAGCCGGCGGCCGCCCCTGCCGCGGCTCCGGCTGCCGCGCCGACGATCACCGTGCGCATCGGCCACGTCGGCCCCCTCACCGGGCCCCAGGCCCACCTGGGCAAGGACAACGAGGACGGCGCCCTGCTCGCCATCGACGACCTCAACGCCCAGGGCGTCGAGATCGGCGGCGCCAAGGCCAAGTTCGAGCTGCTTTCCGAGGACGATCAGGCCGATCCCAAGCAGGGCACCATCGTTGCCCAGAAGCTGGTGGACGCCAAGGTGAACGGCATCGTCGGCCACCTCAATTCCGGCACCACCATCCCGGCGTCGAAGATCTACTTCGACGCCGGCATTCCCCAGGTGTCCGGCTCGGCCACCAACCCCAAGTACACCCAGCAGGGCTTCAACACCGCCTTCCGCGTCATGACCAACGACGTGCAGCAGGGCCTGGTGCTGGGCGAGTACGGGGTGAAGGCGCTGGGGGCGAAGAAGATCGCCCTGGTGGACGACCGCACCGCCTACGGCCAGGGCCTGGCCGACGAGGTCGAGAAGTCGATCAAGGCCAACGGCGGCGAGGTGGTGGCCCGGGAATTCACCAACGACAAGGCCACCGACTTCAAGGCCATCCTCACCAAGATCAAGTCGAAAAAGCCCGACCTGATCGTTTATGCCGGCATGGACGCCCAGGCCGGGCCCCTGATGAAGCAGCTGCGTGAACTGGGCATCAAGTCCAACTTCCTCACCGGCGACGGCGGCTGCACCCCCGAATTCATGAAACTGGCCGGCGAGGCCGCCGAGGGCCAGATGTGCTCCCTGCCCGGGGTGCCCCTGGACAAGATGCCCGGCGGGCCGGCCTTCGTGAACAAGTTCAAGGTCAAGTTCAACACCGACATCCAGCTCTACGCGCCCTACGTCTACGACGCCACCATGGTGCTGGCCGACGCCATGAAGCGCGCCGGCTCGGCGGACCCGGCCAAGTACCTGCCGGAGGTGGCCAAGACCGACTACCAGGGCGTCACCGCCCGCATCGCCTTCGACGCCAAGGGCGACCTGAAGAGCGGCCCCATCTCGCTCTACAAGTACGTCGGCGGCAAGCTGCAATTCGTCGAGACCGTGGGCGGCGGCGCCGGTGGCGCCGGCGGCGATGCCCCTGTCCCGGCCAAGGGCGACGGGCAAAAATAAACCAACCGCGACGGCGCCTTCCCAGGCGCCGTTTTTCCATGCTGGACCCAAAGGCGACGGGCCATGGACATCTTCATCCAGCAGATCATCAACGGGCTGGTCCTGGGCAGCATCTACGCCCTGGTCGCCCTGGGCTACACCATGGTCTACGGCATCCTCGGCCTGATCAACTTCGCCCACGGCGAGGTGGTCATGCTCGGTGCCCTGACCGCCTATTCGACCATCACCGGATTGCTTGGCCTGGGCGTGCCCCTGCCCGTGGCGGCCCTGGCCGGCCTGGCCGTAGCCGCCCTGCTGTGCATGGCGGTGGGCTATACCGTCGAGCGCATCGCCTACCGCCCCCTGCGCGGCGCGCCCCGGCTGGCGCCACTGATCACCGCCATCGGCGTGTCGATCGTGCTGCAAAACGGCGCCATGATGGTGTGGGGGCGCAACTACCATGCCTTTCCCAACCTGGTGCCGGAACGCCAGTACGACGTGTTCGGCGCCACCATCACCCTGCTCCAGGTGCTCACCGTGTTGCTCGCCGCCCTGACCATGGCCGGCCTGATGCTGCTGGTGCTGCGCACCAAGCTGGGCCGGGCGATGCGCGCCACCGCCGAGAATCCGGCCATCGCCCAGCTGATGGGGGTGGACGTGAACCGCATCGTCTCCCTGACCTTCGTCCTTGGCTCGGCCCTGGCGGCCCTGGCCGGGCTGATGGTCAGCGCCAACTATTCGATCGCCCACTACTACATGGGCTTCATCCTCGGCCTGAAGGCCTTCACCGCCGCCGTGCTGGGGGGCATCGGCAACCTGGCCGGGGCCATGGTCGGCGGCATCCTGCTCGGCCTGATCGAATCCCTGGGGGCCGGCTACATCGGCGACCTGACCGGCGGCTTCTTCGGTTCCAACTACCAGGACGTGTTCGCCTTCTTCGTCCTGATCGCCGTGCTGGTGTTCCGTCCCTCGGGCCTGGTCGGCGAAAAAGTCGCGGAGCGGGCGTGATGGCGGCCGCTCCCGCTTCCGCCGCCGGCCGCGCCCCGGTCTCTGCCCCCATCCCCGCCCGGGTATGGGTCGCCTACGCCGGCCTGGCCCTGCTGCTGGCGCTGCTGCCCTGGCTGGTGGGCGGGGTGCTCGGCCTGGGCAACGCCTGGCTGCGCACCCTCAACTTCGCCGTGCTCTACGTGATGCTCGCCCTCGGGCTCAACATCGTGGTCGGCTTTGCCGGGCTGCTCGACCTGGGCTACATCGCCTTCTACGCCGTGGGCGCCTACATGTACGCCCTGCTCGCCTCGCCCCACTTCGGCCTGCACCTGCCGGCCTGGGCCATCCTGCCCGCCGGGGCGGCCCTGGCCGGGCTGTTCGGCGTCATCCTGGGGGCACCCACCCTGCGCCTGCGCGGCGACTACCTGGCCATCGTCACCCTGGGCTTCGGCGAGATCGTGCGCATCTTCCTCAACAACCTGAACGCCCCGGTGAACATCACCAACGGCCCCCAGGGCGTGTCGGGCATCGATCCCCTGGCCTTCTTCGGCGTTTCCCTGGCCAAGCCGGTGGTGGTGGCCGGCATCATCCTGCCGCCCCTGGCGGCCACCTACTACGTCTTCCTGCTGCTCGCCCTGGGGGTGGTGTTCGTCACCCTGCGCCTGGAGAACTCGCGCATCGGCCGGGCCTGGGTGGCGATCCGCGAGGACGAGGTGGCGGCCAAGGCCTGCGGCATCGACACGCGCAACATCAAGCTGCTCGCCTTCGCCATGGGCGCCAGCTTCGGCGGCGTGGCCGGCGGGCTGTTCGCCGGCTTCCAGGCCTTCGTCAGCCCCGAATCCTTCAGCCTGATGGAATCGGTGATGGTGCTGTGCATGGTGGTGCTGGGCGGCATGGGCCACATCCCCGGGGTGATCCTCGGCGCCGTGCTGCTGTCGCTGCTGCCGGAGGCCTTCCGCTACGCTGCGGTGCCGGTGCAAAAATACCTGTTCGGCCACGTGGTGGTGGACCCGGAAAGCCTGCGCATGCTGCTCTTCGGCCTGGCCCTGATCCTGGTCATGCTCTACCGCCCGGCGGGGCTGTGGCCCTCGCCCCTGCGCAAGCGCGAACTGAAGCGGAGCGGCCCATGAGCGCCCCCCTGCTCGACGCCCGGGGAGTGGCCAAGCACTTCGGCGGGGTGAAGGCCCTCAAGGACGTGTCCCTGTCCATCGCCCCCGGGGAAATCTACGGCCTGATCGGCCCCAACGGCGCCGGCAAGACCACCTTCTTCAATTGCCTGACCGGCCTGTACGCCCCGGACGGCGGCGGCTTCACCTTCGCCGGGGCGCCGCTCAAGGCCAGCGCGCCGCACCAGGCGGCCCGGCGCGGCATCGCCCGGACCTTCCAGAACATCCGCCTGTTCGCCCACATGACCGCCCGGGAGAACGTCATGGTCGGCCGCCACGTGCGCACCCGGGCCGGGGTGATCGGCGCCATCCTGCGCGACCCGCGCACCCGGGCCGAGGAAGCGGCCATCGCCCGGCGCGCCGACGAACTGCTCCACTACGTGGGCATCGCCGACCGGGCTCACGACCTGGCCAAGCACCTCTCCTACGGCGACCAGCGCCGCCTGGAGATCGCCCGGGCCCTGGCCACCGACCCGCGTCTGCTGTGCCTCGACGAGCCGGCGGCGGGCATGAACGCCACCGAGCGCGCCGCCCTGCGCACCCTGATCGCCGGCATCCGCGCCGACGGCGTCACCGTGCTGCTGATCGAGCACGACGTGAAGCTGGTGATGGGCCTGTGCGACCGGGTGGCGGTGCTCGACTACGGCCAACTGGTGGTGGAGGACGTGCCGGCGGTGGTGCAGCGCGACCCCCGGGTGATCGAGGCCTACCTGGGCGCCGCACCGGACGAGGCGGGCCAGGGTGGAGCGGGGGAGGGCGGCCATGCTTGAAGTCACCGGCCTGGCCGTGGCCTACGGCGGCATCCGCGCCGTCAAGGGCATCACCTTCCACGTCAACGCCGGGGAACTGGTGGCCCTGATCGGCGCCAACGGCGCCGGCAAGACCTCCACCCTCAAGGCCCTGGCCCGGCAACTGCCCGCCGCCGGCAGCCTGCGCTACGAAGGGCGGGAGCTGGCCGAGCTGGCGCCCCATGAGCTGATCCGCGCCGGCATCGCCCTGGTGCCCGAGGGCCGCGGCGTGTTCGCCCGGCTGACGGTGGAAGAGAACCTGGACATGGGCGCCTACTCCCTCTCCGGCCGGGCCGGCCGCCAGGCCCTGGCCCGGGGGTTGGAGCGGGCCTACGCCCTGATGCCGCGCCTCAAGGAGCGGCGTGCCCAGCTGGCCGGCACCCTGTCCGGCGGCGAACAGCAGATGCTGGCCATCGCCCGGGCCCTGATGGGCGAGCCGCGCCTGCTCTTGCTCGACGAGCCTTCCATGGGCCTGGCGCCGCTGATGGTGCAGAAGGTCTTCGAGGTGATCCGCGAGGTGCGCGCCGCCGGCGTCACGGTATTGCTGGTGGAGCAGAACGCCCGTCTGGCGTTGCAAGCCGCCGACCGGGGCTACGTGCTCGAATCCGGCGAAGTGACCCTGGCCGACGACGCCCCCCGCCTGCTCGCCGATCCCCGGGTGCGGGCGGCCTACCTGGGGGAATAGGGCGCCGGGGGGATGCGACGCTGGTCGTGCGCCCCGGCGGCGTTTCCGCCATTTTTGCCGCAAGGCAAAGCCGCACATCGCGGCCTCGATGTAGTCTGCTCCCTGCCCGCGCTCCCCTTCCGGCCTTCCGGAACGCGGCGGCGAGCGCGGCGTGCAATGAAAGGACGACCATGGCCACCGTACCCGACCAGACCGCCGTGCTGGCGGCCCTTTCCACCGTCTCCGACCCGGAGCACGGCATCAACATCGTGGACCTGGGTCTGGTCTACGGGGTCGAGGTGGCCCCGGGCCAGGTGACCGTGCGCCTGACCCTGACCAGCCCGGGCTGCCCCATGGGCAACCTGATCCTGGGCGACGCCGAGGAGGCGGTGCAGGGCGCGGTGCCGCCGGGCACCGTGGTGGACCTGGACCTGGTGTGGGAGCCCCCCTGGGGGCCGGAGCGCCTGTCGGACAGCGCCAAGCAGCACTTCGGCTGGGAGTGAGTTCCGAGCTTCGAGCCCCTCCGCGCCCACGCCTCAAGCCGCAAGCCACGCACCGGAATCCACGGAATCCTTGCCATGCCGGTCCGCTACCGTATCCCTCTCTTTCTTTTCGCCGTGGTTGCTCTGGTCAGCGGCCTGTGGGGCGGTCTCGGCCGCCTGCCCGGGCTGGCCGATCTGACCGGCGGTGCGGCCCTGCCGCCGCCCACCGCCGCCGGTTTTCACGGCCCCCTGATGGCCGCCGCCTTCTTCGGCACCGTCATCAGCCTGGAGCGGGCGGTGGCCCTCGACCGCCCCTGGGCCTACCTGGCCCCGGCCCTGTGCGGCCTGGGCGGCGTGGCCCTGCTGGCAGGGGCCGCGCCGGGAGCGGCGGGCGGCCTGCTGGCCTTGGGGCTGGCGGTGCTGGTGCTTGCCTCCGCCGTGGTGTGGCGGCGCCAGCCGGCCCTGCACAACGCCATCCTGCTGCTCGCCGCCCTGCTCGGCGCCCTGGCCTGCCTGGGCTTCGCCCTGGGGGCGCCGCTGCGCGCCGGAGTGCCCGGGTGGGGTGCTTTTCTCGTGCTGACCATCGCTGGGGAGCGGCTGGAACTGTCCCGCCTGCTGCCACCCTCGCCCCTGGCTCGGCGCGGCGTGGCCGTGGCGGCCCTGGTCGCCGCCGGCGCGGTGCTGGCCGGCGTCCTCGGTGCCCTGGGCGGGTTGGGCGGTGGCGAGGATTTGTGGAGCAATCGGGCGGCCCGGGGCGCGGCCCTGGCCTACCTGGCCCTTGCCGGCCTGCTGGTGAAGCGGGATGTGGCCTGGAAGTCGGCCCGGCTGCCCGGGCTGCCGCGTTACATCGCGGTGTGCCTGCTGTCCGGCTACCTGTGGCTTGCCGCCGGGGCCTTGATGCTGCTGGCCTGGGGCCTGCCCGGGGCCGGGCCCCACTACGACGCGGCGCTGCACGCCCTGTTCGTCGGCTACGTGCTGGCCATGGTCTTCGGCCACGCGCCGATCGTGCTGCCGTCGGTGGCCGGGGTGCCCTTCCCCTACCGGCCGGCCCTCTACCTGCCTCTGGCGGTGCTGCACGGTTCCCTGGCCCTGCGCCTGCTCGGCGATGTGGCGGGCGAGCCGGGCTGGCGTCTGGCGGGGGGCATGGGCAACGGGGCGGCGGTGCTGCTGTTCGCCCTCACCGCCGTCGCGGCGGTGCGCGCCGGGCGGCGGCAGCGGCGCGGCCGGCGTCCGGCGGAGCGGGGATGATTAGAGGGTAGATGGCTGAAACCCCGCGACTGGCGCGGGGTTTCATAGGGCAGGTCTGGAGAGCGGCGTCTGGCGCGGCGTTTCGCGGGTGTACCGTGAAAGTCCGCGCCAGTGGCGGATCTTGGCGCAGCCCGTCAGGGCGCCTGCGTCAGAATTCCAGCTTTTCCGCGAAGGCCAGGGCTTCCAGCTGGGCGGCGTTCACCTGCTGGGCCGAGAGGCCCAACATGCCGGCCTGGCGGGCCAGGTCGGCGCCGTCGCCGGCTTCGCAGGCCCGGGCCAGGTCGAGGAAGGCGGCATAGACGCCGGTGTCGCCGATCAGGGCGTCGCTGATCGGCTCGGGCAGGTGCATCGCCTCCAGGGCGGTTTCCATGGTCACCCCGAGCATCACGTCGAGCAGCGAGAAGGCGCCGGTGATGAACAGGTTGTCGTGCTCCTGCCGGTCCACCAGGCCCTGGCCGAGCAGTTCCATCAGCCGGCCCCGGGTGATGGCGGTGTGCAGCAGCACCGGCGCCATCGGGTCCTTGCTCGAATGGGCGAGCAGCAGCGACAGCCAGCGGTTGAGCTTCTCGTAGCCGAGGATGGTCACCGCGTGGCGGAACGACTGGATTTCGCACGAGAGGCCGAAACCCGCCGAGTTGATGTAGCGCAGCAGCTTGTAGGACAGGGCCACGTCCTGCTTGAGCGCCGTTTCGATGTCGCGCAGGTCGGCGTTCTGGCGCACCAGGTTGAGCACCTGGATGGTGTGGGCCTCGGATGGGGCCAGGGTGGTGGCCTTGGCCTGGCCATCGATGCCGTGCAGGAAGAACCAGCCGGCCACGGCGCTGGCGCCGGCTTCCAGGGCGGCCTGGCAGGCGGCGTGGCTGCCCACGTTGAGCACCACCGGCACGCCCAGGGAGCCGGTCTTGCCGATCAGGGTGGCCAGGGCCGGGGCGCTCAAGGTGCGGCCGTCGAAACCGATGAAGCGCGGCGCCAGGCGGCTGCCGGCCACGGCGTTGAGGGCGGCGGCGCCGTGCTCCATGGAAAAGTCGAGGCACAGGTGCCCGGCCAGGGGCGCCAGGGCGGTTTGCAGGGGCTCTTCGCCGGCGGCCTGGGCGACCAGGCCGGCGGACACTTCCAGGGTGGCGTTGGGCGGCGCCACCCAGTCGGCCAGGCTGGCCAGATCCGGGTAGCCGGCGGGCCGGTCCAGGCCGGGCAGGTGCACGAACACCGAACGCTCGCCCCGGGGCCAGTGCTCGTCCAGGGCGTTCAGGGCGGTGGCCACCGCGGCGGCGGAGCCTTGGTCGTGCACCGTGAAGCGGTGGGCGATGATCTTGCTGTGCCGGTTGACCACCGGCTCGCGGGAGAAGAACAGATCGGCGGGCATGGCGTGTTCCGGGCGTTGGTCAGGCCGGGCTGGCGCTGAGGGCGTCGGCCGAGAATTCGAAGGAATCGGCGAAGAAGGCGTCCTCGGGCAGGCCGGCGGCGGCGAAGTCGCGCTTGGCCGCCTCGACCATCACCGGCGCGCCGCAGACGTAGGCTTCGTGGCCGGACAGGTCGGGGAAGTCGGCCAGCACCGCCTGGTGCACGAAGCCGGTGCGGCCGTCCCAGGCGTCGCCGGCGGCCGGCTCGGAGAGCACCGGCACGAAGCTGATGTGGGGGTGGGCGGCGGCCCAGCCGGCCGGCAGGTCGGCCAGGTACAGGCCGGCCTTGTCCCTGGCGCCCCAGTAGATGGCCATGGGCCGGGTCAGGCCCTCGTGGAGGGCGTGCTCGACCAGGGCCTTGATCGGTGCGAAACCGGTGCCGCCGGCCACCAGCACCATCGGCTTGGTGGATTCTTCGCGCAGGAAGAAGGTGCCGTGGGGGCCGTTGAAGCGCAGGATGTCGCGCTCCTTCATGGTGGAGAACACCTTGTCGGTGAACAGGCCGCCGGGCACGTGGCGCACGTGCAGTTCGAGGAAGGCGTCGTCGTGGGGGGCGTTGGCGATGGAGAAGCTGCGCCGCTTGTTGCCCGGCAGCAGCACGTCCACGTACTGGCCGGCGAGGAATTGCAGGCGCTCGGCGGCGGGCAGCTTGAGCTTGAGGATGGCCACGTCGGCGGCGGGTTTTGTCAGCACCTCCAGGCGGGCCGGCAGGGTCTTCACCGGAATGTCGGTGGCGCGGCGCACCTCGCGGCACTCGATCACCAGGTCGCTTTGCGCCGTGGCGCAGCAGAACAGGGTCTTGCCGGCGGCCTTGTCGGCGTCGGTGAGGGCGTGGGGGGCGGCCTTGCCGTGGTCCACCGTGCCTTGCAGCACGCCGCCCTTGCAGGCGCCGCAGGCGCCGTCGCGGCAGCCGTAGGGCAGCAGCAGGCCCTGGCGCAGGGAGGCTTCGAGCAGGGTTTCGCCTTCCTCGGCGGTGAAGGCGTGCTGGCTGGGTTCGATGCGGACGTTGTAGGTCATGGCGGCGGGCGGCGTGGCGGAGGATGGTGCGGAGAAAGCAGCGTTCGGGCGGCGGCGCGGCGGGGTGGGGAAAGTGGGACGGGCGCCATCGGCTAAAATGGCCCCATGTCGTCATTCCCTTCTCTTGCCGTGCCGGTGCCCGGGGCGGCGCAATCTGTGAATTTTGCCACGGCCGCGCCCCGGATAGATGGCCGTCCGTGCGCCGGTCCGCGCCACACGTCCGCCCCGGCGCTCCACGGGTGCCGTCCGGGGCCCGCGCCGCAGCGCCGCCTGCTGCTGGTCGGCAGCGGCGACGTGGCCCGCCGCGCCTTGCCGCTGCTGGTGCGCCGCTACCGGGTGTATGCGGTGATCCGCGATCCGGCCGATGCCCCCACCCTGCGCGCCCTGGGGGCCGTGCCGGTGGTGGCCGACCTGGACCGGCCGGCCTCGCTGCGCCGCCTGGCCGGCCTGGCCGGGGACGTGCTGCACCTGGCGCCGCCGCCGGATTCCGGCGAGCGCGACCCGCGCACCGCCCGGCTGCTGGCGGCCCTGGCCCGGGGCCTGACCCTGCCGCACCGGCTGGTCTACATCAGCACCAGCGGTGTCTATGGCGACTGCGCCGGGGCGCGCATCGACGAGACCCGGCCGGCGGCGCCGCACAGCGCCCGGGGCAAACGCCGGGTGGATGCCGAGGCTCGGGTGCGGTCCTTCGCCCGACGCAATCGGGTGGCCGCCACGGTGCTGCGCGTGCCCGGCATCTACGCCGCCGACCGGCTGCCGGTGGAGCGGCTCAAGCGCGGCACCCCGGCCCTGCTGCCCGGCGAGGACGGCTACACCAACCACATTCACGCCGACGACCTGGCCGCCGCCTGCGCCGCCGCCCTGGCCCGGGGCCGGCCCGGCCGGGTGGTGAACGCCTGCGACGATTCGGAATTGACCATGGGCGACTGGTTCGACGCCGTGGCCGAGGCCTTCGCCCTGCCGCGCCCGCCCCGGATCGGCCGGGCCGAGGCCGAGCGGACCCTGTCGCCGGCCCTGCTGTCGTTCATGAACGAATCCCGCCGCCTGTCCAACCGGCGCCTGAAACGCGAACTGCGCCTGCGCCTGATCTATCCCACCGTGGCCGAGGGCCTGGCGGCGGCGGTGGCTGCCGCCGCCGCCAGCGCACCGCGGCGCGCCTGACCCCGCATCGTTTCCACCATTCCAACCGCTCCCCGACCATGCTCACCATCAAAGCCCTGCACCTGATCTTCGTCGTCAGCTGGTTCGCCGGCCTGTTTTACCTGCCGCGCATCTTCGTCAACCTGGCCATGGTGCCGGTCGACTCGGTGGCCGAGCGCGACCGGCTGTTGCTCATGGCCGGCAAGCTGTACCGCTTCGTCACCCCCATCGGCGCCCTGGCCGTGGGCCTGGGCTTCTGGCTGTGGTTCGGCTTCGGCGCCGACCGCTTCCCCGGCGGCTGGCTCCACGCCAAGACCTTCCTGGTGATGCTGCTGGTGGCCTACCACCTGCTCTGCGGCCAGCTGCTGCGCCGCTTCCAGAAGGGCGCCGAACTGCGCGGCCACGTCTGGTTCCGCGTCTTCAACGAGATTCCGGTGCTGCTGCTGGTGGCGGTGGTGTTCCTGGTCGTGCTCAAACCCTTTTAATCCGGCTTCGCACTCGACGCGATGACGGCCTTGCCTGGCCCTCGCTTTGATTGCCCACCCCTATAAGGACTGCCTGTGTTCCAATTTTTCGCCTCCTGTCCCCGGGGGCTCGAAGCCCTGCTCGTCGAGGACCTGACCGCCGCCGGCGCCCTGCGCGTGACCCAGGTGCCCGGCGGGGCCCAGTTCACCGCCATGTGGGACGCCTGCTACCGGGCCAACCTGCACTCGTCGGTGGCCACCCGCATCCTGTGGCGCATCGCCCACAACCGCTATACCCGGGAAGAGGACATCTACAAGATGGCCCTGGGCATCAGCTGGACCGACATCTTCGACCCGAGCCAGACCATCCGCTGCGACACCGTGGCCACCAAGAGCCCGCTGCGCAGCCTGGAATTCGTCACCCTGCGGGTCAAGGACGCCATCTGCGACCGCTTCCGCGCCAGCACCGGCATCCGCCCCAGCGTGGACACCCGGGACCCGGACGTGCGCATCTCCCTGCACCTCACCGAGGACGAGGCCACCCTCTACGTGGATACCTCGGGCAACCCCCTGTGGCAGCGCGGCGAGCGTCTGGATACCGGCGAAGCGCCCCTCAAGGAGAACCTGGCCGCCGGCATCCTGCGTCTGTCCGGCTGGCAGCCGGGCATGGCCCTGCTCGACCCGATGTGCGGCAGCGGCACCTTCCTGCTCGAAGCGGCGCAGATGGCCAAGGGCGAGGCCCCGGGCCTCAACCGCACCTTTGGCTTCGAGCGCCTGGCGAGCTTCGATCCGGCCATTTGGCGCGACCTGCGCAACGAGGCGGCGGCCAGGGTGCAGCCCCTGACCAAGCTGCCCATCGTCGGCAGCGACATCGACGGCGGCCTGCTGCGCAAGGCCCAGGCCAACCTGCGCCGCGCCGGCCTGGAAGGGGCGGTGGAGCTCAAGCACTGCGACGCCCGGGACATCCGCCCCCACGCCGCCGAAGGCATCTGGGTGACCAACCCGCCCTACGGCGTGCGCATCGGTGAGGCCAACGAGCTGGCCGAGCTGTACCCGGAGCTGGGGGACCACCTCAAGGCCGAGTTCGCCGGTTGGACCGCCTGCTTCTTCTCGTCGGATACCCGCCTGCCCAAGCTGATCGGCCTGCGCCCGGACCGCAAGACGCCGCTCTACAACGGCAAGCTGGAATGTCGCCTGTACCAGTTCCGCATCGTCGCCGGCTTCAACCGGCGCGAGGCGGCCATGCCCGGAGCCCCGGCCCGGGACGACGACCTGCCCGATTGGGCGGCGGACGACCTGGACCAGTAACGGCGTGGCGGGAAGGCCGCTGTAACGAATGCCCCTGTAACCTTCGTGGGCTTGCTCCGCCGCGCCAGCTGGGGCAAGCTGATGCAGCATTCATAACAACGACCCGCACGGAGGTATCCATGAAGCATGCTCCCCTCGCTCTCTCCCTCGGCCTGACCCTGTCCGCCGCTTTCGTCGCCATGCCGGCCCAGGCGTCCGAAGACCTGGCCAAGGCCAAGTTCTGCGTCGGCTGCCACCAGATCGACAAGAAGCTGCTTGGCCCGGCCTACAAGGACGTGGCCAAGAAGTACGCTGGCACGGCCGGCGCCGAGGCCGATCTGGCGAAGAAGATCCGCGGCGGCAGCAAGGGCGTCTGGGGCGGTGCGGAAATGCCGGCCAACGCCAGCGTTTCCGATGCCGAGGCCACGACCCTGGCGAAGTGGATCCTGAGCCTGAAGTGATCCACCCGCGCCCGTAGCGGGGCGCCCGCAACGAAAAAGCCGGCAGCGATGCCGGCTTTTTTGCGCCTGTGTTTTCGTGCCGGGATCGGAATGTCAGCGCGCGGCGTCGGGCGTGCCGTTGCGGTAGTTGTCCTTGACCCGCACGTAGTGCTCGGCGGAGTACTTCAGGTAGGCGATCTCCTCGGCGCTCAGGGGGCGCACCGGCCGGGCCGGGCGGCCGGTGTACAGCATGCCGCTCTCCAGGGTCTTGCCCGGGGACACCAGGCTGCCGGCGCCGATCATCACCCGGTCCGGGATGTGGACGTCGTCCATGACGATGGTGCCCATGCCGATCAGGCATTCGTTGCCGATGACGCAGCCGTGCAGGATGACGCCGTGGCCTACGGTGACGTGGTCGCCGATGATCAGGGGCGAGCCCTCGGGCTTTTGCGGCGTGCGGTGGGAGACGTGGGCCATGGCCAGGTCCTGGATGTTGCTGCATGCGCCGATGACGATGCGGTTCACGTCGCCCCGGACCACGGTGTTGCACCACACCGAGCTGTCCGGGCCGATGGCGACGTCGCCGATGACCTGGGCGGAGGGGTGGAGGTAGACCCGTTCGCCGATGCGCGGCGTCTGGTCGAGGTAGGGGGCGATGGGCATGGCGGTGGGGCACCCGGGGGCGCGGGGAATGGGAGTGCGTGTTGCGGCAGGGGGAGGGCGGCGCCGGCGGCCGGCGCCGCGCCAGGTCAGACGATGTCCAGGTGGCCGATGCCGGCGGACAGGTCCCGGTCCTTCGATTCCTTGCCGTGGAGCTTGATCTGCAAGCGCAGGTCGTTGATCGAGTCGGCGTTGCGCAGGGCGTCCTCGTAGCTGATCTGGCCAGCCTCGTAGAGGTCGAACAGGGACTGGTCGAAGGTCTGCATGCCCAGTTCCCGGGACTTCTTCATGATCTCCTTGATCTCGGCCACCTCGCCCTTGAAGATCAGGTCTGAGATCAGTGGCGAGTTGAGCATCACTTCCACCGCCGCCGAGCGGCCCTTGCCGTCGCGGCGCGGGATCAGGCGCTGGGAGACCAGGCCGCGCAGGTTGAGGGACAGGTCCATCAGCAGCTGCTGGCGCTTCTCCTCGGGGAAGAAGTTGATAATCCGGTCCAGGGCCTGGTTGGTGGAGTTGGCGTGCAGGGTGCCCATGCACAGGTGGCCGGTCTCGGCGAAGGCGATGGCGTGCTCCATGGTTTCCCGGTCGCGGATTTCGCCGATCAGGATCACGTCCGGGGCCTGGCGCAGGGTGTTCTTCAGCGCCGCTTCCCAGGAATCGGTATCCACCCCCACCTCGCGCTGGGTGACGATGCAGTTCTTGTGCTCGTGCACGTACTCCACCGGGTCCTCGATGGTGATGATGTGGCCGTAGGAGTGCTCGTTGCGGTAGCCGATCATGGCCGCCAGGGAGGTGGACTTGCCCGAGCCGGTGCCGCCGACGAACAGCACCAGGCCGCGCTTGGTCATGGCCACGTCCTTGAGCACCTGGGGCAGCTTCAGGTCGTCCAGGTCGGGGATGGCGGTGTTGATGGTGCGCAGCACGCAGCCGATGCGCCCCTGCTGGACCAGGGCGTTGACCCGGAAGCGGCCGATGCCCGAGGGCGAGATGGCGAAGTTGCATTCCTTCTTCGCCTCGAACTCGGCAGCCTGGCGGTCGTTCATGATCGCCCGGGCCAGTTCGGCGGTGTGCTGCACCGTCAGGGGCTGGTTGGTCACCGGGGTGACCTTGCCGTCGATCTTGATCGCCGGCGGGAAGCCGGCGGTGATGAAGAGGTCCGAGCCCTTTTTCTCCACCATCAGGCGGAGCAGGTCGTACATGAATTTGAGGGCCTGGTCGCGTTCCATGTTGCGTGTTCCTTGGGTTGGGGCCGTGCGGCTCAGATGCCGAAGGCGTCCTTGTTGGCGGCCTTGGTCTTGGCTTCCGCCGCCGAGACCACGTTGCGCCGCACCAGGTCCATCAGGCACTGGTCCAGGGTCTGCATGCCCATCTGCTGGCCGGTCTGGATGGCGGAATACATCTGGGCCACCTTGTTCTCCCGGATCAGGTTGCGGATGGCCGGGGTGCCGATCATGATCTCATGGGCCGCCACCCGGCCGGTGCCGTCCTTGGTCTTGAGCAGGGTCTGGGAGATCACCGCCCGCAGCGATTCGGAGAGCATGGCCCGGACCATTTCCTTTTCCGCCGCCGGGAACACGTCCACGATCCGGTCCACGGTCTTGGCCGCCGTCGAAGTGTGCAGGGTGCCGAACACCAGGTGGCCGGTTTCCGCCGCGGTCAGCGCCAGGCTGATGGTTTCCAGGTCGCGCATTTCACCCACCAGGATCACGTCCGGGTCCTCGCGCAGGGCCGAGCGCAGAGCGTTGTTGAATGACAGGGTGTGGGGCCCAACCTCGCGCTGGTTGATCAGGCACTTCTTCGATTCGTGCACGAATTCGATCGGGTCTTCCACGGTCAGGATGTGGCCGTAGTCGTTCTCGTTGATGTGGTTGATCATCGCCGCAAGGGTGGTGGACTTGCCCGAGCCGGTGGGGCCGGTCACCAGCACGATGCCCCGGGGGTATTCGGAGATGTCCTTGAAGATCTTCGGCGCGTTCAATTCTTCCAGGGTCAGTACCTTGGAGGGAATGGTCCGGAACACGGCGCCGGCGCCGCGCTGCTGGACGAAGGCGTTGACCCGGAAGCGGGCCAGGCCGGGAATCTCGAAGGAAAAGTCGCACTCCAGGTGCTCTTCGTAGGTCTTGCGCTGCGCATCGTTCATGATGTCGTACACCATGGCGTGCACGTCCTTGTGCTCCATGGGCGGCAGGTTGATGCGGCGCACGTCGCCGTGGACCCGGATCATGGGCGGCAGCCCGGAGGACAGGTGCAGGTCGGAAGCCTTGTTCTTGACGGCGAAGGCGAGCAGTTCGGTGATATCCATGGTGGGTCCTGAGGGGAATTCCGGAGGGCGGCGCGGCAGTACGGGCGAGGGCGGAGCGGGTTGGCGACGGGGGCGAAGAACGGCCGCCGGAGCGGCGGGACGGGCGGGGTATACTCGCGGCTGGCCGGATTCCCCGGCCAGGGGTTCGACGCGGAGTCCCCCGAGTCCCCAGACTTCCCCGACTCCCCGTTGATCACCGACCCATCCCCGATTCCACCGGGCTCGCGCCGTGCGCGGCGGGGCGCCGGTACTGACGATCCGGCCGATTATGACGTTCATTTCCGCCAACCTGCAAGCCGTGCGCGCGCGCATCCGACAGGCGGCCGCCGCCGCCGGCAGGGATGCCGAAGGCATTGATTTGCTGGCTGTTTCCAAGACCATGCCGGCCGAAGCGGTGGCCGAGGCCGCCGCCGCCGGCCAGCGCGCCTTCGGCGAGAACTACGTCCAGGAAGGCGTGGACAAGGCGCGCCAGCTGGCCGGCCTGGGGCTGGAGTGGCACTTCATCGGCCCCCTCCAGAGCAACAAGACCCGGCCGGTGGCCGAGACCTTCGCCTGGGTCCATTCCATCGACCGCCTCAAGCTCGCCGAGCGGCTGTCCGCCCAGCGCCCGGCGGGGCTGCCGCCGCTCAACGTGTGCGTCCAGGTCAATGTTTCCGGCGAGGACACCAAGAGCGGCTGCACCCTCGAAGAAGCGCCGGCCCTGTGCCGCGCCGTGGCCGCCCTGCCCAACCTCGCGCTGCGCGGCCTGATGGCGATTCCCGCGCCAGCCGATGAGGCGGCCGCCCAGCGCGAACCCCTGGCGCGGCTGCGCCAGCTGTTCGAACAACTCAACCGGGAAGGGCTGGCCCTGGACACCCTGTCCATGGGCATGTCCCACGACCTGGAAGCCGCCGTGATGGAGGGCGCCACGATGGTGCGCATCGGCACGGCGATCTTTGGCGAACGCAAGAAACCACAAGGACTGGAACAATGAAGATCGTCTTCCTCGGCGGCGGCAACATGGCCAACGCCCTCATCGGCGGCCTCACCGGCAAAGGCTTTGCCGGTGCCGACATCACCGTCATCGAACCCCACGCCGAGAACCGGGAACGCCTGGCCCGCGACTTCGGCGTCGCCACCCGGGAAGCCGCCGGCCAGGCCGGCGCCGAGGTGGCCGCCGCCGACGTGGTGGTGCTGGCGGTCAAGCCCCAGAGCATGAAGGAGGCGGTGGCCCCCCTGGCCGCCCACCTCAAGGACCAGCTGGTGGTGTCGATCGCCGCCGGCCTGCGCTTCGACGCCCTGTCGCGCTGGCTGGGTGGCCACGCCAAGATCGTGCGCACCATGCCCAACACCCCGGCCCTGGTGGGCGCCGGCATCACCGGCCTGTGGGCCGCCCCGGCGGTGAGCGCCGCCCAGCGCGACGCCGCGGCGCGCATTCTGGGCGCCGTGGGCGAGACCGTGTGGATCGACGACGAGGCCAAGATGGACGCGGTCACCGCCGTGTCCGGCTCCGGCCCGGCCTACGTCTTCCTGTTCATCGAGGCCTTGCAGCAGGCCGGGGCCGAACTCGGCTTCGACGCCGAAACCGCCCGCCAGCTGGCCATCGGCACCGTGCTCGGCGCCGCCAAGCTGGCCGCCGGCAGCCCGGAGCCGGCCAGCGTGCTGCGCGAGCGGGTCACCTCCAAGGGCGGCACCACCTTCGCCGCCCTGGAAGTGATGGCCGCCAAGGGGGTCAAGGAGGGCATCGTCGCCGGGGTGCACGCGGCCGACGCCCGGGGCAAGGAGCTGGGCGATCAGCTCGGCCAGGGCTGAGACGGGGAGCGCCCATGCTGCTGCAAATCGTCTTCTTCCTCATCGACACCCTGGCCAGCTTCTTCGCCGGCCTGATGCTGCTGCGTTTCCTGATGCAGCTGCGCCGCCTGTCCTTCGCCCATCCCCTCGGCCAGTTCGTCGTCAAGCTGACCAACTGGGCGGTGCTGCCCCTGCGCCGCGTCATTCCCGGCGTGGGCGGCTACGACTGGGCCAGTCTGCTGCCGGCCTGGGTGCTGCTGGCCGGGGTGCAGGGGCTGCAACTCGGCCTGGTCCTCGGCGGCGACGTGCTGCGCTGGCTGCCGGCGGCGGCCCTGTTCGGGGTGCTGGAGCTGATCCACCTGACCGTGGTGGTGTTCATCGCCCTGGTGCTGGTCCAGGCCATCCTCTCCTGGGTCAATCCCTACGCGCCCCTGGCCCGGCCGGTGGCCGAGCTGACCGAGCCGATCCTGGCGCCCCTGCGCCGCATCATCCCGACCATCTCGGGCATCGACCTGTCGCCCCTGGTGGCCCTGCTGGCCGGCCAGGTGGTGCTGATGCTGCTCTCCGGGGTGCGCGCCAGCCTGCTGCCGGCCCTGTTGTGAGCGGCAGCCCGGCCGCTGCGGTCCCGCCCGTCTGGTGGCGGGTCGGGCGGGACGGCACGGTGACCGTGGCCTTCCACGTTCAGCCCGGAGCGAAGAAGACCGAGGTGGCCGGCCCTCACGGCGAGGCGCTCAAGGTCAAGCTGGCCGCCCCGCCGGTGGACGGCAAGGCCAACGCCAGCCTGCTGGCCTTCGTCGCCGACATCCTGGGGCTGCCCAAGGCGGCGGTGACCCTGAAGAGCGGCCAGACTTCGCGCCAGAAAGTGGTGGAAATCCACGGCGCCCCGGCCGACGGGGCGCGGCGGCTGTACGCGGGCTGAGGGCGGGTTAAGTCTGGGGTGGGCCTGGGCTGGGGCGGACTGGTTTGCTCGGCCTTGCCAGCAGGCCAGAACAGGAGCTGCTGATCGCCCGGCCCACACGGCACGGCGCCTGTTCTCCGATTTACTACCCTGCCTGAAAGCCAATAGGGGCGGGCATCTTCACGGCATGTGCCTGGAGATGCCCGCCCCTATTGGCGTTTGGCGGGTGCTCCGTGGAGGTCCGCGCCAGGCGCGGGTTTCCACGGGGTAGGTCAGTGGCGGCCCTCAGTCCTGGCGGGCATAGACCAGCCGGCCGCCCACCAGGGTGGCGCTGGTCCGGCCGGTGACGGTGCGGCCGAGGAAGGGAGTGTTGCGGCCCCGGCTGACCAGGGTGTCGGCGTTGGCCGTCCAGGTGGCCTCGGGATCGAACAGCACCACGTCGGCGGGGGCGCCCGCCCCCAGGTCGCCGCCGGCCACGCCGAGCAAGGCGGCCGGGTCGCAGGTCAGGCGGGCCACGGCGGTGGCGAGCGGCACGCCGGCCTCCCTGGCCCAGGCCAGAGTCAGGGGGAGCAGCAGTTCCACGGCGCTGACCCCCGGGGTGGCTTCGCCGAAGGGCACCTGGCGCTCGTCGTCGGCCAGGGGGGTGTGGTCGGAACACACCGCCGCCAGGGTGCCATCGGCCAAGCCCTCGCGCAGGGCGGCCCGGTCGGCGGCGGTGCGCAACGGCGGGTCGACCCGGGTCAGGTTGTTGAAGAAGCCGATGTCCTCGTCGGTGAGGTGCAGGTGATGCACCGCCACGTCGGCGGACAGGGGCAGGCCCTGGGCGCGGGCGGTGCGCACCAGGGCGACGCCGGCGGCGGAGGACAGGCGGGTGAGGTGGATGCGCACGCCGGTGGCGCGGCACAACTCGACGATCTGGGCGATGGCCACGGTTTCGGCCACCACCGGGATGCCGGGCAGGCCGAGGCGGGCAGCCACCTCGCCGTCGTGGGCGACGCCGCCCCGGGCCAGGGACAGGTTCTGTGGGTAGCACCACACCGGGAAGTCGAAGGTGGCGGCGTATTGCAGGGCGCGCAGCAGGGACTGGCTCTCGCGCACGGCGCGCTTGGCCTGGGAGAAGGCGACGCAGCCTTCGGCGGCCAGGCCGGCCATCTCGGCCAGCTTCTCGCCGGCCAGGCCCTGGGTGAGGGCGCCGACGGGATGGACCCGGGCCAGGCCGGCGTCCTGGGCGCGGCGCACCAGGCGTTCCACCAGCTCGGGCTCGTCCATGGGCGGATCGCTGTCCGGCGGGCAGGCCAGGCGGGTCACGCCGCCGGCCACGGCGGCTTCCAGTTCCGGCTCCAGGCCGGGCAGGCGGGCGGCCAGATCGACGACGCCGGGCAGCACCAGCTGGCCGGCCGCATCCAGGGTCCGGTCGGCGGCAAAGCCGTCCGGGGTCTGGCCGGCGGGCAGCACCGCGGCGATTTTGCCGTCGGCGATGAACAGGTCCCGGGGGGCGTCGATGCCGTGCCTGGGGTCGACCACGCGGCCGTTCTTGATGGCGATCTTCATGGTGGTTTGGCTCATGTTCAGTTCCCCGCCAGGATGCTCATCACCGCCATGCGTACGGCGATGCCGAAGGTGACCTGGTCGAGGATCACCGCCTGGGGCCCGTCGGCCACGGCGGAGTCGATCTCGATGCCCCGGTTCATCGGCCCCGGGTGCATGACGATGGCGTCGGGTTTGGCCAGCTTGAGCTTGGCCGGGGTCAGCCCGAAGCGCTTGAAGTATTCGGAGGCGGAGGGCAGCAGGGCGCCATCCATGCGCTCGTTCTGCAAGCGCAGCATGATCACCACGTCGCAGTCCTTGAGACCTTCTTCCAGGTTGTGGAAGACCTTCACCCCCTGGGCCTCCAGGTGGGCCGGCAGCAGGGTCTTGGGGCCGACGGCGCGGATCTCGCCGCAGCCCAGGGCCCGCAGGGCGTGGATGTCGGAGCGGGCCACCCGGGAGTGCAGGATGTCGCCGACGATGGCCACGGTCAGCCCGGCGAAGTCACCCTTGTAGTGGCGGATCGTGTACATGTCGAGCAGGCCCTGGGTCGGGTGGGCGTGGCGGCCGTCCCCGGCGTTGACCACCCGGATGTCGTGGCGGCCGGTGCGGGCCAGGTGCTCGGCGATCAGGAAGGGGGCGCCGGAGGTGGCGTGGCGCACCACGAACATGTCGGCGTGCATCGAACAGAGGTTGTCGATGGTATCGAGCAGGGTCTCGCCTTTGGCCGTGGACGAGCGCGACACATCCAGGTTGATGACGTCGGCCGACAGCCGCTTGGCGGCGATTTCGAAGGTGGTGCGGGTGCGCGTCGAGTTCTCGAAGAACAGGTTGAAGACGCTCTTGCCGCGTAAGAGCGGCACCTTCTTCACGTCCCGGTCCGAAACCTCGAGGAAGCTCTTGGCGGTGTCCAGGATGTGGGTGATGGTCTGCCGCGGCAGGCCCTCGGTGGACAGCAGGTGCAGCAGCCGGCCGTCGGCGCCGAGCTGGGGAGAGGCGGGGGTGGGCGGGGTGGAGAGCAGGTCAGCCATTGGGCGGTCTCGCAAAAAGCAGGGGCTGAGGGGGATTTTCCATCAACCGTCTGACGCGGGCCGGGCCGCCTGGTGGGGCCCCGGCGTTCGTTCCGCCATCCGGTCGTCGGCAAATCCGCGTGAAGAGGCGGCGCCTACAGGGTGCCGAGTTTCCAGGAGAGGGTGCCGCCCTCGTCCTTTTCCAGGATCAGCTCTTCGCCGTCGTCCAGTTCCACATCCCAGACGCAGTACTGGGCGGCGATCGGCAGCTCGCGGCCGCCCCGGTCGGCGAGGACCGCCAGGTCCACCGCCGCCGGCCGGCCGTAGTCGAAGATTTCGTTGAGGGCGGCCCGGGTGGTGCGGCCGGTGTATAGCACGTCGTCCACCAGGATCAGGTGGCGGCCTTCCACCTCGAAGGGGATCGAGGTCGGCTTCACCTGGGGATGCAGCCCCTTCTCGCCGAAGTCGTCGCGGTAGAACGACACGTCGATCATGCCCACCGGCGCGTCGATGCCGAGCACCTCGCGCAGCCGTTCCGCCAGCCAGGCGCCGCCGGAGAAGATGCCCACCAGGGCGGTGTCGGCGGTCAGGTCGGGGCGGATCTTGGCGGCCAGCTCGGCCACCTGGGCTTCGGCGTCGGGAAGGGGCTTAGAGAGCATCGAGATATCCTTGCAGGATGAGTTGGGCCGCCACCGCATCCAGGTGCTGGCGGGCGGAGCGGCTGGAGTGGCCGGCCTCGTGGAGGCGGGATTCGGCGTCCGCCGAGGTCAGGCGCTCCTCGGCCAGGGCCACCGGCAGGCGGAAGCGGCCGTGGAGCTGGTTGGCGAAGCGCTCGCAGCGGGCGGTGAGTTCGTGGGGCGTGCCGTCCATGTGCACCGGCCGGCCCACCACCAGCCCCACCGGGCGCCATTCGGCGATCAGCTTGGCGATGGCGGCGAAGCGGGCATCCACCCGCTCGCCCTGGACCACGGTCAAGGGGTGGGCCTGGCGCAGCAGGGTCTCGCCGGTGGCCACGCCGATGCGCTTTTCGCCGAAATCGAAGCCGAGCAGGGTGCCGGCGGGCAGCACCACGGGAGGGGCGGAGGCGGGCGCCGGAGCCGGCGCGAGGGGGGCGGGGGCCGGCTGCTCAGGCATGCCCGGCGCCGCCGGCGAGGAAGGCCAGGTTCACGCCCAGCTTTTGCAGGGCGGCGGGGAGCCGTTCTTCCGGGGGCAGGACGAACAGTACGTCCGGGTCCGCCGGCACGGTCAGCCAGGCGTTCTGCATGATCTCGTCCTCGAGCTGGCCCGGCCCCCAGCCGGCGTAGCCGAGGGACACCAGCACCTCGGCCGGCTCGCCGGTGCCGCCGATGGATTGCAGCACGTCCCGGGAGCTGGTCAGGCCGATCTTGTCGCCCACCGCCAGGGTGGACTGGAAGCCGCCCACCGGACGGTGCAGGACGAAGCCCCGGTCGGTCTGCACCGGGCCGCCGAAATACACCGGCTGGGCGGCGAAGCCCGGGGCGTCGAGGGTCAGGTCCACCTTCTCGAACAACTCGGCCAGGGTCATGTCCAGAGGACGGTTGACCACCAGCCCGAGGGCGCCGCGCTCGTTGTGCTCGCACAGGTACACCAGGCTCTTGGCGAAATAGGGGTCCGCCATCGCAGGCATGGCGATCAGGAAGTGGTCGGTCAGCTGGCCGCTGGCGCTGGCCGCGGCGGGCGTGGACGGGGTTCCGGGAGAGGTCATGTCCCGAATTGTAAACCGCCCCGGGGTTCCCCCCAAATCCGGCGCGTTCCGGTCAACTGCCAGGGACGGCGAACAGCCAGGACAGGGTGCCCTTGTCCAGGGCGAATACGCCGCCGTGGCCGCGCTCGCCCTTGACCCGGTAGCTCTGGCCGGCCAGGAACACCTCCACCCCTTCATGCACGTCGCTGGCCGCCACCACCTGGGCGTCGCTGGCCAGTTCCACCTGGCGTTGCAGGAACTGGTCCCGGGCGGTCAGCTCGGCCAGTTCTTCGAGGAGGCGCAGGCGGGTCGGCCCGGCTTTTTCGACGAAGCCCGGCGGCAGGCGTTCCGGCTGCTTCTGGCCGAGGGCCAGCAACTGCACCAGCTGATCGAGCTGGCGGGCCTTTTCCTCCCGGCTGCGGGCGATGCTGGCGCGTTCGTGCAGTACCGCCTGGGGCACCCCCACCTCGATCCGGGTTTCGGCGTGGGAGGGGGAGCCGAGCACCTTGGCCTGGACCAGCAGCCCGGCCCGGGCGATGCCGCCGGCGAGCAGGCCGCGCTTCTTGTCGCCGACCAGGATGCGCTGGCCGGCGGAGAGCTGGCATTGCAGGGCCACGTCGTCGATGATGATCGCCTCGCTGGCCTCGATGGCCGCCTGCTGGACGAAGGTGGCGGTGAAGGTGCCCTCGCAGCGGATGCGCCGGCTGCCGCCCTCGGATTCGGGGCGGCCCAGGGCGCCGAGCACGCCGCCCTTGATGATGATGTTGCCGCCGGCCTCCAGGATGACGGCCTCAGCCGTGCCGCCGATCTCGATGTCGCCGCCGGCCTTGATGGTCATGCCGGCCTGGACGTCGCCCTCCACCGCCACCGAGCCTTCGAAGACGACATTGCCGGTGGCCATGTTCACCGCCCGCACCCGGTGGGTGGGCTCCACCATCACCCCGCCGCGCACCTCCACCGGCTGGCCGACCAGGGTGGCGGCCAGCAGGTCCGGGTCGTTCGGGTCCACCGCCACGCCGGCCAGGTTGGGGGCGAACATCATCTCCTTGCCCGGCTTGGCCGGGATCGCCAGGCCGGTGACGGTCTCGCCGGCCACCCCGGCGGTGGCATGGACGCGCCGCAGCAGGGGGGCGCCGGGCTGGACGGTCTGGATGTCGCCCAGGTTGCGGTAGTCCACCCGGCCGCTGGCGTCGATCTGGGGCACCCGGGAGCGCATGCCGGGCAGCAGGGATTCGAAGCGGCCGTCCTCGCCGGGCACCGGCTGGCGACCCACGGCCACCACCAAGGCCTCCCGGGTGCCGTTCTCGCCCAGGCCGGCGGCGAGGCGGATCACCGCGTCGTCGATGCCGGTGATCACGTTGCGCTCGTTCAGGGCGCGGCGGATGGCCGTCTCGTCGGCCGGAGCGCCGCCCTGGGGCGGGCGGATGGCCAGCCAGGCGGTCATGCGGTCTTCGGCCAGAGTGATCAGCACCTCGCCATCCAGGGCGTCGGCCACCGGCAGGGCGGCGATGGACTGGCCGTGGGCCAGGGCCTGGGCCAGCACCGGGATGGCGGCTTCCTTGGGCCGGCAGGCGCCGAAGCCGGCTTCGGCCAGGGCGGCGGCAATGGCTTCGGGCCCCTGGGCCGGGTCGGCGATGGCCGGCCCCCGGGTCGGGTCGAAGCTGGCCAGGACCGTCCCCCCTTCCCGCGCGAAGGCAAGCCCCGGCAGCTTGCCGGCGGCGGGGGACGTGGCGGTGCTGGCGTCCATGGTGGGTTCTCCTTGTGTGCGCTCTTGTCGGCGCTGCGGCGGCGCTCCTGGCGCCGCCTCGATCGCGGGGGCGGGCGTTGGGGGGCCGGCCGTTGTTGGGGCTGAAGTATGGCCTTTATTGCGCGCCGCCGCATCCCGCAGTGCAGCGCCGGGGCGATAATCCGCCCACCCGTTTTTTCGAGCCCCTCCGTCCTGCCATGCCGATCCTGCCGCCGCCGTCCGCCGACGCCGCCCTGGTCTGGTTCCGCCGCGACCTGCGCGACTACGACCACGCCGCCCTGTACCGTGCCCTCAAGTCCGCCCGCCGGGTGTATTGCGCCTTCGTCTTCGACCGGCCGATCCTCGACCCCCTGCCCCGGGACGACCGGAGGGTGGAGTTCATCCACGGCAGCGTGGCCGAGCTCGATGCCGCCCTGCGCGCCCAGGGCGGCGGGCTGATCGTGCGCCACGGCGACGCCGCCACCGAGATACCCCGCCTGGCGGCAGCCCTGGGTGCGGGGGCGGTGTTCGCCAACCGGGACTACGAGCCGGCGGCCATCGCCCGGGACGCCCGGGTGGCCGCCGAACTGGCCGAGTCCGGTATTGCCTTTGGCGCCACCAAGGACCAGGTGGTGTTCGACGGCGACGAGGTGCTTACCCAGGGGGGGGCGCCGTTTTCCGTGTTCACCCCCTACAAGAACGCCTGGCTGAAACGCCTGGCGGCCCCGGGGGGCGACTTCTACCTGCGCCCCTACCCGACCGAGGGGGCCGGTTTCGGCATCCTGGCCGCGCCGCCGGCGGAACTGGATTCACCGCTGCCCAGCCTGGCCGACCTGGGCTTCGCCCCCACCAACCTGGCGGACCTGAAGGTGCTGCCCGGCATGGCCGGCGCCCGGGCGCGGCTGGCCGACTTTCTGCCCCGGCTGGCCCGTTACAAGGCCCTGCGCGACTTCCCCGGGGTGAAGGGCGTCTCCTACCTGTCGGTGCACCTGCGCTTTGGCACCCTGTCGATCCGGGAACTGGCCGGCCTGGCCTGGCGCGACGGCGGCGAAGGGGCCCAGGCCTGGCTCAACGAGCTGATCTGGCGCGACTTCTACTTCATGATCCTGGCCCGCCATCCCCGGGTGGTCGGCGCCTGCTTCCGCCCCGAGTACGACGCTCTGGCCTGGGACGAGGGGCCGGACGCGGAGGAGCGCTTCGCTGCCTGGTGCGCGGGGCGCACCGGCTACCCCCTGGTGGATGCGGCCCAGCGCCAGCTCAACCAGACCGGCTACATGCACAACCGGCTGCGCATGGTCTCCGCCTCGTTCCTCACCAAGGACCTGGGCATCGACTGGCGGCGCGGGGAGGCTTACTTCGCCGAACAGCTGATCGACTTCGACCTGGCTGCCAACAATGGCGGCTGGCAGTGGGCGGCCTCCACCGGCTGCGACGCCCAACCCTACTTCCGCATCTTCAACCCGGTCACCCAGTCGGAGAAGTTCGACCCGGAGGGCCACTTCATCCGCCGCTACGTGCCCGAGCTGGCGGCGGTGCCGATCAAGCACCTGCACGCGCCGTGGACCATGGGGCCCCTGGTGCAGGAGGCCTGCGGGGTGAAGATCGGCCGGGACTACCCGGCCCCGGTGGTGGACCACGCCAGCGCCCGGGAGGCGACCCTGGCGCGCTTTGCCAAGGTGCGGGGAACGGAGCCGGACGGCCAGGGCTAGGGCCGGCCCCGGGGCGGCGGTTGCATCAGAAAAAGCTAAACTACTGATCCTGATAACCACAATAGTCCGGAGACCCCATGTCCCACGCCCCACGCCCCCTGAACGATTCCGATCCTGCTTCCGCCCCTGCCGGGCGCCGCCGCTTTCTCGGCCTGGCCGCCGGGTTGGCCGCCGGCGCGGCCCTGGGGCCCAGCCTGTCGGCCTTCGCCGAGGACATGAAAATGGCGGTCAAGGGGCCGCCGGTGCGCGACATCGCCCCCTTGCGCCTGACGCCCCGGGTCTGGGTGATCCAGGCGCCGGACGGCTTCCCCACCCCGGAGAACCACGGGATGATGGCCAACGTCACCTTCGTCTCCACCGGCAAGGGCGTGGTGGTGATCGATTCCGGCGCCTCGGTGCAGATCGGCGAGATGGCCATCCGCCAGCTGAAGAGGCTCACCGACGAGCCGGTGGTGGCGATCTTCAATTCCCACTACCACGGCGACCACTACCTGGGTAACCAGGCCTTCGTCGACGCCTTCGGCGCGGGCAAAAACTCCCTGCCGATCTACGCCCACGCCGAGACCATCAAGGCCATCCGCGGCCACGAGGGCGAAAGCTGGCGCGCCGCCATGGAGCGCTGGACCAACCTGGCCTCGGCCGGCACCCGGGTGGTGCCGCCCAACACGGCGGTGGACCACGGCCAGGAGTTCCGCATCGGCGACCGCACCTTCCGCCTCCACCACCTGGGCCATGCCCACACCCCGGGCGACATCAGCGTCGAGGTGGTGGAGGACGGGGTGACCCACGTCGGCGACATCGCCATGGACCGGCGCATCGCCAACATGGACGACGGTTCCTACGTGGACACCTTCAAGACCTACGACATGCTCATCGCCAACACCCGCACCAAGGTGTGGATTCCCGCCCACGGGGTGCCTTCGGCCGGGGTGCTGCAATGGAACCGGGAGCTGTTCGCCGGCATCTACGAAACCTGCGTCCAGGCGGTGCAGGACGGCCTGCCCTTGGAGGCGGCCAAGGCCCGGGTGCTCAAGGACCCCCGGGTGGCCTCCCGGGCCGCCGAGACCAAGGGCTTCGACAACAACATCGGCAAGTACGTCAGCCTGGCCTACCTGGAGGCGGAAGCGGCGTCGTTCTGAGCCCCGCGCCAATAGGGCGTCTCCAGAGGACGGTGGCGGAGAGTGGCGCCCAGTCTCGTTCTCCGGCCAATGCCCATGAAGAACAACGCCCCGCCTGGGTTTCCGGGCGGGGCGTTTTTCCTGGTGCGAGTCGGAGTGATGTGGTGTGGCGTGGTGTGACGTGACTGCGATAGGCCGGGTGCTCAGGGCTTGCCCGACGGGCGGCGCGAACGGGCGGTTTCCAGCTGTTCGCACAGCCGCTCGGCGCCTTGCAGCAGGCGCGGCGTGTGGCGCTGGATCAGGGCCGGCGGAATGAAGAACAGGTTGCCCCGGGCCACCGCCGTGACGCGCGTCCAGCGCTTCCAGTCGTCGAGCCAGTCGGGGCGTTCTTCGCCCATGCCGCTGGCGACGATGGCCTCCGGGTTGGCCGCCAGCACCGCCTCCACCGACACCGTGGGGGCCATGGTGTCCAGGTTGGTGAAGACGTTTTCGCCGCCGCACAGGCGGATCACGTCGGAGATGATCTGGTGGCCGCCCACGGTCAGCAGCGGCTGCTTCCACACCTGATAGAAGACCCGCACCTTGGGGCGCTGCCGGTAGCGCTTGTCCAGGTCGGCCAGCTGGCGGCGGAACCGGTCGGCGGCGGCCTCGGCGGCGGGGGCGGTGCCGGCCAGCTGGCCCAGTTTCTCCAGGCTCGTCGCCACGTCCTCGATGCGGTTGGGCTGGGACAGGAACAGGGGCAGCCCCAGGGACTTGAGCTTGTCCAGGTGGGCGACGGCGTTGCCGCTCTGCCAGGCGATCACCAGGTCCGGCTTGGCGGCGGCCACCGCCTCCAGGTCGATGCGCGAATAGCCGCCCACCCGGGGCAGCTTGGTGGCGGCTTCCGGATAGTCGCTGTGCTCCACGGTGGCCACCACCCGGTCTCCGGCGCCGGCGGCGTAGAGCAGCTCGGTGATGTGGGGCGCCAGGCTGACGATGCGCTTGGCCGGGGCCGCCAGGGTGACGGTCTGGCCGGTGTCGTCCACCACGCTCACCGGCGCGGCCAGGGCGGCCGTGTTGGCAACGAGTCCCAGGACGGCGGCCGCCAGGACGGCGCGGGAGGGGAAAAAGCGGAAGGGGAGGCGGATCATCGCAATGCCTTGAAGTCGTCGAGGGCCCGGGCCAGGCGCTGCCAGGCGGCGGAATGGGGGAGGTCGGCGGGATCACCGGAATCGCAGGAATCCGCCGACGTGGCCGAGGGCAGGCCGAAGCGCACCCGGCCCTGGGGGGCGAACAGGCGCGCCAGCAGGCCGCGCCGGGCCAGGTGGTCGTAGAGAGCGGTGGCCTGCTCCGGGCCCAGGGTCAGGGTCTGGAACAGGGCGCAGCCGGCCACTGGCCCCAGGGGGGCGAGCAGGGACGCCAGGCGGGCGGCGGCGCGGCCCAGGTCGGCGGCGGCGCGGCGTTGCCAGGCCCCATCCGCTAGGGCGGCCCGGGCTGCCCAGCGCGACGGGCCGGCCACCGGCCAGGGGCCCAGGGCCTCGGCCAGGCGGGCGGCCAGGGCCGGGGCGAGCAGGACAAAGCCGACCCGGGCGCCGGCCAGGCCGTAGAACTTGCCCAGGGAGCGCAACACGATCAGCCCCGGGTAGGCCGGCGAACCGGCGAAGGGGGCCACCGAGCCGTCGTCCGTGGCATCGGTGGCATCTGCACCGCCCGCTAGGCTGTCGGCGTCGGCAAAGGCCTCGTCCACCACCAGCCAGCCGCCCCGGGCCTGGAGAAGGCGGGCGGCGTCGAGCAGGGCGGCGCGGGAAAAGCGGGTGCCGTCCGGGTTGTTCGGGTTGCCCAGCACCACCACGTCGTGGCGGGCGGCGGCCTCCAGCAGCCCGTCGGCGGCGAAGGTGGCGAGGCGGTGGCTGCTCCCGTGGCCGGTCCGGGTTTCCCAGGCGTAGGGGTGCTCGGCGTAGGTGGGGGCGAGCACCGCCACGCTGCTGGCCGGGCGCAGGGCCGGCAGGGCCTGGATGGCGGCCTGGGAACCGGGCAGGGCGAGCAGGGCCGCCGCCGGGTCGGCGCCGTAGGCGGCGCGGGCGGCGGCTTCCAGGCCGTCGTCGCCCTCGGGCAGACGCTGCCAGGCTTCCGGCGGAATGGTCGGCAGGGGGTAGACCGCCGGGTTGATGCCGGTGGACAGGTCGAGCCAGTCCTGCCGAGGGATGCCGTAGCGCAGGCTGGCGGCGTGGAGGCGGCCGCCGTGCTCAAGCATGGGCGCCTCCCGCCAGGGCGGCCAGGGTGACGCGGGTGAGCACGGCAACGGCGCCGAGCAGCAGGGCGGCGGCCAGCCACAGGCCGGCGCTGCGCCGGATCAGCACCAGGGCCCGGCCCAGGTCGCGGCGGTCCGGGGTGCGGCCGGCCCCCAGGGGCGGGCGGACTTCCTCGACACCGTGGTAGATGGCGGCGCCGCCCAGTTGCACACCCAGGCTGCCGGCGCCGGCAGCCATCACCGGCCCGGCGTTGGGGCTGTCCCAGGCCGGCGCCTGGGTCTTCCAGCAGGCCAGGGCGGTGGCCCGGTCGCCGAGCAGGGCGTAGGTCAGGGCCGTGAGCCGGGCGGGAACCCAGTTGAGCAGGTCGTCGATGCGCGCCGCGGCCCAGCCGAAGCGCAGGAAGCGCGGCGTGCGGTAGCCCCACATGGCGTCCAGGGTGTTGGCCAGGCGGAACAGTACGGCGCCGGGGCCGCCCAGCACGAGGAACCAGAACAGGGCGCCGAACACGGCGTCGTTGCCGTTTTCCAGCAGGGATTCGACCCCGGCCTTGGCCACGCCGGATTCGTCCAGGTTCGAGGTGTCGCGGGAAACCATCCAGCCCACGTGGGTGCGGGCGGCGGCCAGGTCGCCCCGGGCCAGGTCGTCGGCCACCCGGGCGCCGTGCTCGGCCAGGCTGCGCTGGCCCAGGGCGAAGTACAGGCACAGGGCGTGGAAGACCGCCCCGAGCCAGGGCTGGGCGCATAGCCAGGCCGCCAGGGCCACCGGCGGCAGTACCGCCACCGCCCAGGCCAGGATGCCCAGGGGACGGCCGCCGCGCAATTCGTGGCCGGTGGCCTCGGCCACGGCGGTGAGGGGGTTGAACAGGGCCTCGATGCGCTGGGCCAGGGTGCCGAAGCCCACCAGCGGGTGCCAGCGGCCGACCTCGCCGAAGCGGCGGTCCAGGGCCCAGCCGGCCAGGGCCAGGAGCGGCAGGAGCAGGGGCGAGAGAAGGACGGGCCAGGAGGGCAGGGCGGCAGTCATGCGACAATCGGGGCGTTGGAAATGATGCCGGGCGTGGCGATCCGAGAGATCCGCCGAATTCCGGAAAACGGATTAAAACGGATTCGGCGCCGGCGCGGGCCGTCATTATCGCCTCCCCGGGCCGCTTTTCAGCGGATTTGCCCGCCGGTTGGCGGCCGGGCCCCGGTTTTTTGCCCCCGCTGCGGGGGTTTTTCCACCGACATCCAGCGCGGCGCGCCATGCCGCCGCCCTTTCGCCCCAGTCCCGATCCCGCTTTCGCTTTCGCTGCCGCAATGACCATGTCTTCCACCGCTCCTGCCGATTCCCCCGCCACCCCGCCTGCCCCGCGCATCCCCACCCTGATGGTCCAGGGCTGCACTTCGGACGCCGGCAAGAGCACCGTGGTGGCCGGGCTGTGCCGCCTGTTCGCCCGGCGCGGGGTGAGGGTGGCGCCCTTCAAATCCCAGAACATGGCGCTCAACGCGGCGGTCACCGAGGACGGCGGCGAGATCGGCCGGGCCCAGGCCCTCCAGGCCCTGGCCGCCGGCCTCAAGCCCCACACCGACTTCAACCCGATCCTGCTCAAGCCCACCACCGACCGGCGCGCCCAGGTGATCGTGCATGGCCACCCGGTGGCCGACCTGGACGCCCGGGATTACCACGCCTACAAGACCCGGGCCATGGCGGCGGTATTGGAATCCCACGCCCGCCTGTCCCGGGCCTACGAATGCCTGCTGGTGGAAGGGGCCGGCAGCCCGGCGGAGATCAACCTGCGCGACCGGGACATCGCCAACATGGGCTTCGCCGAGGCGGTGGACTGCCCGGTGATCCTGGTGGCGGACATCGACAAGGGTGGCGTGTTCGCCCACCTGGTGGGCACCCTGGACCTGCTCTCGCCCTCCGAGCAGGCCCGGGTGCGCGGCTTCGTCATCAACCGCTTCCGCGGCGACATCTCGCTGCTCGAACCCGGCCTGCGCTGGCTGGAAGAGCGCACCGGCAAGCCGGTACTGGGGGTGCTGCCCTACCTGCACGGCCTGTTCCTCGACGCCGAGGACGCCCTGGGCACCGCCACCGTGGCCAAGGTGGCGCCCAAGCTGACGGTGATCGCCCCGGCCTATCCCCGGGTGTCCAATCACAACGACCTGGACCCCCTGCGCCTGCATCCGGAGGTGGATTTCCGCTGGATCGGCCCGGGCCAGACCCCGCCCCCGGCGGACCTGGTGGTGCTGCCCGGCTCCAAGGCGGTCCAGGCCGACCTGGCCTGGCTGGAGGAGCAGGGCTGGATTCCTTACCTGAAGCGCCACCTGCGCTACGGCGGCAAGGTGATCGGCCTGTGCGGCGGCTACCAGATGCTGGGCGAGTGGCTGCACGACCCCCAGGGACTGGAAGGGGCGCCGGGCAGCCGTTCCGGCCTGGGGGGGCTGGAGGTGGAAACCACCCTGGAAGCGGAAAAGCAGCTGCGCAACGTGGCCGGCCGGCTGGCCCTCAAGGGCCTGCCCGGGGTGCCCGACGGGGCGGCGGTGCAGGGTTACGAGATCCACATGGGCGTCACCCGGGGGCCGGGCTGCGGCCGGCCGGCGGTGTGGCTGTCGGCGCCGGGCATGGTGCTGCCCCGGCCGGACGGGGCCATCTCCGAGGACGGCCAGGTGCTCGGCACCTACTGCCACGGCCTGTTCGACGATCCCCAGGCCCTGACCGCCCTGCTCGCCTGGGCGGCCCAAGGCAGTGGCCGGGACGGGGCGCAGAGCGGCTTTCAGACGGTGGATTTGGCCGCCCGGCGCGAAGCCGACCTGGACCGGTTGGCGACTAGCATCGCCGAACACCTGGACCTGACGCTGCTGGCTGACTGCCTGCCGGAGCGGGCTCTGGCCGGGGGGTGATGGTGTGAGGCGACGGGCGGCCCGCCGGATGCGGGCTGCGCCGTGAGCAATGCGGTGGGTGCCGCGCTCAGTCGCGCAGCATGGTGAACACGCGCAGGAACTGGCCGTCGTGCCACAGGCCGTCCAGGCGCACCGCCAAGTCGTGCAGGCTGATCGGGTCCATGGCGAACTCGACCATCGCCAGGGGCTTGTCCGGGTTGCCTTCGGTGATCAGGGTCACGGCGACGACTTCGCCGTAGCGTTCCAACCCGGCGCGGATGTCGTCGGGGCTGGCGTCGGGGGGAAAACCGCCCAGACAGAGCTTGGCCATGGGGCCTCCTTTCGCTGCGGGCCGCCGGGACGGCTTGGCGCCGCCCCGGCGGGCCGGGTTAGAGCAGGGGAGCGTCGTCCTTTTCGCCGGTCTCGTAGACCACGTTGGCGCGGCCGACGATGAGCGGGTCCAGGGGGCCGATGCGCTCCAGGTCCTTCTTGGCGTAGGGCAGCTTGTGCAGCACGTAGCGCAGGGCGTTGAGGCGCGCCCGCTTCTTGCAGTCCGACTTGACCACCGTCCAGGGTGAATCGGCGGTGTCGGTGTAGAAGAACATCGCTTCCTTGGCCTTGGTGTAGTCGTCCCACTTGTCGAGGGAGGCCAGGTCGATGGGGGATAGCTTCCACTGCTTGAGCGGATGGTTCTCCCGTTCCTTGAAGCGGCGGCGCTGCTCGGCCCGGCTCACCGAGAACCAGAACTTGATGACGTGGATGCCGCTGCGCGCCAGGTTGCGCTCGAATTCCGGGCACTGGCGCATGAATTCGTTGTACTCGTCGCCGTCGCAGAAGCTCATCACCTTCTCGACCCCGGCCCGGTTGTACCAGGAACGGTCGAACAGGACGATCTCGCCGGCGGTGGGCAGGTGCTGGATGTAGCGCTGGAAGTACCACTGGCCCTTTTCCACCTCGGAGGGCTTCTCCAGGGCCACCACCCGGGCGCCCCGGGGGTTGAGGTGCTCCATGAAGCGCTTGATGGTGCCGCCCTTGCCCGCGGCGTCGCGGCCTTCGAACAGGATCACCACCCGCTGGCCGGTCTCCTTGACCCAGGCCTGGAGCTTGAGCAGCTCCACCTGCAGGCGGTACTTCTGCCGCTCGTAGTTCTTGCGCGACATCAGGTTCTTGTAGGGGTAGCCGCCCAGGCGCCAGTGTTCCGACAGCTCGTCGTCCGGCGAGGCCGTCGGCTGCTGGGTGCTGGCCGACAGCAGGGTGGCGCGCAGGGCCTCGATGTCGTCGGGGGAGGCGCCGGCCAGGATGGCTTCCAGGGTCTGGGACACCTTGCCGTCGGTCTGGCGGGCGGCGGCCTTGAGGATGTCGCTGACGGCGGTGACCTTGGCGTTCTCGGCGGCGGCGATGGCCTGGCCCACTTCGAAACGCTCGATGGCTTGGGGCGTCAGGGCCGGGGCGGTGTCGCCGGCGCTGGCGCGGCGCGGGGCCTCGGCGCCGACGGGCTTGCGGGAACGGGGAGAGGGGGTTTTCTTGTTGTTGTCGGCTTCCATGCGGCAAAACTCCTGTGGCTCACGGTGAAAGGACACTGCCGGGCCATTGTAGTCCGTGCCGCCGGCATGAACCCATACCGTTGCTGTGGGTTTTGGTGTGTTTTTTGTGCGCTTTTTCCTACCAAGCGTGAGGCGCGGCCGGAGGGCGGCAGCGTATCGACTATGCGCCGGCCGGCTCAGACCGGGCGTTTCAGCGCCACGGGGCAGCCCGCGGCCACCAGGGTGGCCGCGTCGCAGGCCTGGGCGACCCACTGGTTGAGGCGGCCCTGCTCGTCGGTGAACAGCCGGGTGGAGGCACCCATCGGCACGATGCCCCAGCCCACTTCGTTGGATACCAGCAGGATGCGCCCGGGCAGGGTCGGCAGCGCCGCCAGCAGGGCGTCCATCTGGCCGCGGAAGAGGGGGCAGTCCACCGCCTCGCCGGCCTCGGCCTGGGCGGCGGCCCGGCCGGTGAACAACAGGTTGGTCAGCCACAGGGTGAGGCAATCGACCACCAGGCAGACGTCCGGGGCGGCGTGGCGGGCCAGGGCCCCGGCCAGCTCCAGGGGTTCCTCCACCACCTGCCAGTCCGCCGGGCGGACGGCCCGGTGGCGGGCGATGCGCGCCCGCATCTCGTCGTCCCGGGCCTCGGCGGTGGCCACCACCACCACCCGGCGGCCGGGAGCCTGGCCCTGCCAGGCCAGCGCCTGGCCTTCGGCGTAGGCGCTCTTGCCGGAGCGGGCGCCGCCCACCACCAGCTCGTGCAGGCCGGCGGTCGCGGAAACGGGAGGGGCCGGGGGGGGAAAGGGGGGAGAAGGGGGGGCGGAAAGGCTCATGGGGCGTCAGGGTAGCATGGGGGTGGGGGAGTAGAATCCCGCCCTTTGCCGCATCCACCATTCCTCCGTTTCGAGTTCCCCATGCTGCCCACCGTCCACGCCCCCGACCGCATTCTGGTTCCCGCCCTGCGCGCCAAGATCGACCGCAAGACCAAGCCCCTCGGCGCCCTCGGCCAGCTGGAGGAGCTGGCCTTGCAGATCGGCCTGATCCAGCAGACCCTGACCCCCTCCCTGGGCGCGCCCCACGTGGCGGTGTTCGCCGGCGACCATGGCGCGGCCAAGGCCGGCGTGTCGGCCTATCCCCAGGACGTGACCTGGCAGATGGTGGAGAATTTCCTCGCCGGCGGTGCCGCCATCAATGTCTTCGCCAAGGCCAACGGCCTGGGGCTGACCGTGGTGGATGCCGGTGTAGCCCACGACTTCGGCGGCGAGCGGGGCGGCAACGGCGTGGCCTTCGTCTCGGCCAAGATCGCCCCGGGCACCGCCAATTACCTGGAAGGCCCGGCCATGACCCCGGCCCAGCGCGACGAGGCCCTGGGCGCCGGTGCCGCCCTGGTGGCCGACCTGGCGGCCAAGGGCTGCAACGTGGTCGGCTTTGGCGAGATGGGCATCGGCAACACCGCCAGCGCCTCCCTGATCACCCACTGCCTGACCGGCGCGCCCCTGGCGGATTGTGTCGGCCGCGGCACCGGCCTGGACGACGCCGGCCTGGCGCGCAAGCAGGCCCTGCTCGCCACCGCCCTGGAGCGCTACCGCCAGTCCGGCGGCGGCGACGATCCCCTGGACGTGCTGGCCGCCTTCGGCGGTTTCGAGGTGGTGCAGATGGCCGGCGCCATGCTGGCCGCCGCCGCCAAGCGCATGGTGGTGCTGGTGGACGGCTTCATCGTCGGCAGCGCCGCCCTGGCGGCGATCCGCCTGCAACCGGCCCTGCGCGACTACTGCGTGTTCTGCCACTGTTCCGCCGAACCGGGCCACGCCGCCCAGCTGGCGGCCCTCAACGCCCGTCCCCTGATCGACCTGGGCCTGCGCCTGGGCGAAGGCACCGGCGCCGCCCTGGCCTGGCCGATGGTGCGGGCCGCCGTGGCCTTCCTCAACGACATGGCGAGCTTCGAGTCCGCCGGCGTCAGCGACAAGGACGGTGCGCCGGACGGCGATACCGAGTAATCGAGCAATGGGGATTGCCCGCCCGCCGGGCGCGTGAAATCCCCCGTCGGCTCGTCACCTAATCGTCACCTATTTCGCACGCCCATCCTTTATGCGCCTGCTGGTCCGCGAACTCGCCTGCTTCTTTGCCGCCGTGCGCTTCTTCACCCGTCTGCCGGTGCCGGCCTGGGTGGGGCATTCGGCGGAGCTGCTCGACGCCGCGCCCCGCTACTTTCCCGCCGTGGGGCTGGTGGTGGGCGGCATCGGCGCCGCCGTGTTCTGGCTGGCCGCCCTGGTGTGGCCCCAGCCGGTGGCGGTGCTGTTGTCGATGGCGGCGACCCTCTACGCCACCGGCGCCTTCCACGAGGACGGCCTGTCGGACATGGCCGATGGCTTCGGCGGCGGCTGGACCCGGGAGCGCATCCTGGAAATCATGAAGGACTCCCGGGTCGGCAGCTACGGCGTCACCGCCCTGATCCTGGCCCTGGCCGGCAAGGCCACCCTGCTGTCGCTGCTGCCCGCCGCCTGGGTGCCGGCGGCCCTGGTGGCCGGCCACGCCGTGTCGCGCTTTTGCAGCGGCGCCCTGATGGCGCTGCTCGACTACGTGCGCGGCGATGGCGCGGCCGGGGGCAATGGCGCGAGCAAGGCCCGCCCCGTGGCCGCCCGCATGTCCCCCGCCGCCCTTGCGTTAGCCGGCCTGTTCGCCGCCGCGGGCCTGGGGCTGTGGTGCCTGCTGGCCCCGCCGCTGCCCCTGCTGCCAGCCCTGGCCTTGGCCCTGCTCGCCACCGCCTGGCTGGTGCGGCTGATGCGGCGCAACCTGGGGGGCTATACCGGCGACTGCCTGGGGGCGGTTCAGCAGGCGAGCGAACTGGCCTTCTACCTGGGGCTGCTGGCCCGTTGGCCGGCCGTCTGACGGAGGCGGCGCGCGCCCGGCGACGGTGCCGCACCGGCCTGGAGCATGATTCATGCATGAAACGCATGTGCTTTTAGCGCCAAAAAGACAAAGGTCCGCGCCGGATTTGGCGATTGACCCGCCGGCCGGCATCATTCATGACGAAATTCGATGAATCGTAGGCAGCACCCATGACCGCAGTTCCGGCCCCTTTGCGCCTCCACCTGATCCGCCACCCGGCGGTGGCTGCTCCGCCGGGCATTTGCTACGGCCAGAGCGACGTGCCCCTGGCCGCCTCGCCGGCCGATGCTGCCGCGCGGCTGCGCCCCCTGCTGCCGGCGGCGGCGTTGCCCGTGCCGGTCTATTCCAGCCCCCTTTCGCGCTGCCTGGCCCTGGCCCGGGCGCTGCATCCGGAGCCGGCGGTGGACCCCCGCCTGATGGAGATGGCCTTCGGCACCTGGGAAGGGCGCACCTGGGAGGACATCGGTGCAGAACCCCTGACCGCCTGGGCCGAGGACATCAGCGATTTCGCCCCGCCCGCCGGGGAATCGGCGCGCATGCTCCAGGGCCGGGTGCTGGAATGGCTCGACGACCTGGCCGCCGAGGCCCGGGACCACGACGCCGCCCAGGGAGCGGCCGCCGACCGGGTGGTGGTCACCCACGGCGGCGTGGTCCGCGCCCTGGTGGGGGCCGTGCTGGGCATCGCCCCCGCCGACTGGTTCCGCCTCCAGGTGGATTTCGCCGCCGTGACCCTGGTGGAATGGCCCCTGGTGGCGGGAGCGCCGCCCCGACTGCTGGCCTTGAACCGCTGACCGCCAGCACCGGCCCGGGGCGGCCCTCGCCGCAACCATGCCGGGGTTGGCGCCGGGGCCTACTTTTATGGCGTTTCCCGCCGTTCTCCGCCCCGTTTCCGGTCTTTTCCCCGGTGTTCCGGGGCGTGGCACGGTAGAATGCGCGGCCATGAGCGCGTCTCCCGTCACCTCCGCCACCCCCTTGTCCTTCACCGCCCGGGTCCCCGACCCGGTGCCTCTGCACGAGGTGCGGCGGGTGCTGGTGATCAAGCTGCGCCACCACGGCGACGTGCTGCTCTCGTCCCCGGTCTTCTCGGTGCTCAAGGCCGCCGCGCCCCGCGCCGAGATCGACGCCCTGGTCTACGCCGACACCCGGGAGATGCTCGCCGGCCACCCGGCCATCGCCCAACTGCACACCATCGACCGCGCCTGGAAGAAGCTCGGCCCCCTGGGCCAGCTGGGCGCCGAATGGGGCCTGCTGCGTACCCTGCGCGGGCGGCGCTACGACCTGGTGCTGCACCTCACCGAACACCGCCGTGGCGCCTGGATCACCCGCCTGTGCGGCGCCCGCTACGGGGTGGCGCCCAAGGTCAAGGGCCGGGGCGGCAGTTGGAAGCGCAGCTTCAGCCATTTCGTCGAGGCGCCGAGCAATGCCCTGCGCCACACCGTCGAGCGCAACCTGGATTTCCTGCGCCGCATCGGCGTCTATCCGGTGCCGGCGGAACGGGGCGTGGTGCTGGTGCCCGGCGCCGCGGCGGACGCCCGGGTGGCCGGGTTGCTGGCCGAAGCCGGCCTGGCGCCGGGGAACTTCGTGCAGATCCACCCGGCGTCGCGCTGGATGTTCAAGGGCTGGACCCTGGACGGCTGGATCGATCTGGCCGCCCGGCTGCTGGCCCGGGGCACCCACGTGGTGTTCACCGGCGCCCCGTCCCCCGCCGAACAGGGGCTGGTCCAGGCCATCCGCGCCGGCTTGCCGGCGGGCCTCGCCGACGCGCCGGGGCGGGTGCTCGACCTGTCGGGCCAGCTTTCCCTCAAGGAGCTGGCCGCCCTGACCGCCCAGGCCCGAGCCTTCGTCGGTGTCGATTCGGCGCCGATGCACATCGCCGCCGCCATGGGCACCCCGGCGGTGGCCCTGTTCGGCCCCTCCGGCGACAAGGAATGGGGCCCCTGGCCGATCAGCGGCGCCGGCCGCGCCGTGCCCCACCGGGTGGTGGCCAGCACCCGCCACCCCTGCCGGCCCTGCGGCATCGACGGCTGCGGCGGCGGCAAGGTGAGCGACTGCCTGGTGTCCCTGACCCCGGAAAACGTCTTCGCCGCCCTGGACGCCCTGCTTGCCGAAGCCGAGGGAAGCTGGCGCTAGCGCCTAAGTCCCGACGTCTACCGCTTACCTCATAACCTGCCGACCACGACCATCCGCCGCTTCTTGCCCATGGCCAATTCCTCCGACTCCAAGCCTTCCTTCAGCGCCAGCCGCGACGTCTATTTCCGCCTGCTGGGCTACGTCCGCCCCTACTGGCGGGCGATCGCCCTGGCCCTGCTGGCGACGGCCATCACCGCGGCCACCGAGCCTCTCTTCCCGGCTCTGCTCAAGCCCATGCTCGACCAGGGCTTTGCCGCAGCGTCCAAGGACAAGGCCGAGGCGTTCACGAACCCCCTGTGGATTCCCGCCGGCATCGTCGGCGTGTTCATCCTGCGCGGCATCTTCAACTATCTGTCGTCCTACGGTTTCGCCTGGGTGTCCCAGAAGGTGGTGACCGACATCCGCCAGGCGATGTACGCCAAGCTGGTACGCCTGCCGGTGGGCTACTTCCAGCAGAACTCGTCCAGCGTGCCGATGACCAAGATCGCCTACGACGTGTCTGGGGTGGCGGCGGCGGCCACCGACGCGGTGGTGACCATCGTCAAGGATTCCATGACCGTCATCGGGCTGCTGATCTGGCTGTTCTGGCTGAACTGGGAGCTGACCCTGGTGTGCTTCATCCTGATCCCCACCGTGGCGGTGGTGGTCAAGGCCTTCTCCGGGCGTCTGCGCCGCGCCGGCCGCGACTCCCAGCGCGGCATGGCGCACATGATCCAGATCCTCCAGGAAAGCGCCCTGTGCAACCGGGTGATCAAGATCTTCGGCGGCGAACCCCAGGAGCTGGAGCGCTTCACCGCCGCCAACCAGGCCCTGCGCCGCTACAACATGCGCGCCAACGTGGCCGCCGCGGCCACCACGCCGATCACCCAGCTGTTCGCCGCCATCGCCGTGTCGGTGGTGGTGTTCGTCGCCCTCAAGCAGTCGGACAGCGGCCACACCACGGTGGGCAGTTTCGTCTCCTTCATCACCGCCATGCTGATGCTGCTGGCGCCGCTCAAGCACCTGGCCGACGTCAATGCTCCCCTGCAGCGCGGCCTGGCTGCCGCCGAAAGCGTCTTCGCCCTGCTCGACGAGGCTGAGGAGCAGGACGAGGGCACGGCGGCGCCGGCCGCGGTGGACGGACGCATCGATTTCCGCCACGTCACCTTCCGCTATCCCGGCGCCGAGCGGGATGCTCTCCAGGACGTGACCCTGGCGGTGGAGCGAGGCCAGACCGTGGCCCTGGTGGGCCAGTCCGGCGGGGGCAAGTCGACCCTGGCCACCCTGCTGCCGCGCTTCTTTGCCCCGACCTCGGGCCAGATCCTGCTCGACGGCCTGGACCTGCAGAACTATTCGCTGACCGGGCTGCGCCGGCACATCGCCTACGTCAGCCAGGAAGTGCTGCTGTTCAACGACACCATCGCCGCCAACATCGCCTACGGCACCCTGCGTGGCGCCTCGCCGGAGGACATCCGCGCCGCCGCCCGGGCCGCCCATGCCCTGGAATTCATCGAGGCCCTGCCCGACGGTTTCGATACCCTGATCGGCGAGAACGGCGTGCGCCTATCCGGCGGCCAGCGCCAGCGCCTGGCGATCGCCCGGGCCCTGCTCAAGAACGCCCCGATCCTGATCCTGGACGAGGCCACCTCGGCCCTCGACAACGAATCCGAGCGCGCCGTCCAGGCCGCCCTGGATACCCTGATGGAAGGCCGCACCACCCTGGTGATCGCCCACCGCCTGTCCACCATCGAACGGGCCGACCAGATCGTGGTGCTCAACCGGGGCCGCATCGTCGAGCAGGGCAGCCATGCCGAGTTGCTGGCCAAGAACGGAGCCTACGCTGCGCTTTACCGCAACCAGTTGGTCATTGATGAAAGCGGTGCCGACGTCTTGCCGCTCTAAGCCGCGACGCGACTGCTCCTGATCTCTACCCACGCCGAGACAAAATTTTCGTGCATACCTTCCCCGATCAATCCCGCTCTGCCGTCAACGGCACCACCGTGATCTTCCGCGGCTGTTGGAACATGGCGCCCCTGGTCCAGGCCTTCGAAAAATTCGGCTACACGGTCCTGGAGGATCCGAGCGCGGAGCGGCTGGGGCAACTGGCGAAGGGCAGCGTGGTCGCGTGCATCACCAACGCCCACATTGACATCAAGCGCCCCCTGCGGGCGCTGGCGATCAAGAAGGCGATCAACCGGCTCGGTGCGCCGGTGATCTTCTGGGACCGGGATGGTCCCTCCCACATGGGGGACAAGGCCTGGCGTATCTGGCTGCTGAAGCATGTCTCTTTCATGGATGCCTACGCCACCCATACCTTGCAGGATGCGGGCAAGTTTGCCGAGGAAGTGCTGTACCTGCCGAATGCGGCCTGGGTGGAGCGCTATAACCTGGGCGAGGCGACTCTGGAGGGTCTGCGCGACCGGTCGCGCTACGACTACGACGTCTCCTTCTTCGGCCGTATCGATCCCAAGCGTTATCCGGAGACGAAGTTCCGTGCCGAGTTCGTCGAGCGCCTCAAGCCGGCGCTTGATGCGTTGAATCTGCGCTATTTCTTTGGCGACCAGGACACCCCAGTTGCCGCTCAGCGCGAACTTATCCAGAAATCAATCATCAACCTGAGCTTTTTTGCCGGCTGCGACGTCCGCTACCAGGGCGGGTACAACGGCCAGCCCTTCAGTTGGGGCTTGCCGGAGCGCTGCTACGGCATTCCGGCCTGCGGCGGCTTCCTGCTGAGCGACGAGCGGGCTCACGCCCTGGATGACTTCGTCGACGGCGAAGAGTGGGCCTGGTTTGCCAATCTCAGCGACTGCATCGAGAAGATCAAATTCCACGTCGCCAACTTCGATCAGACGCGGCAAGTTGCCGAAGCCGCCTATGCACGGGTGATGAAGCAGCACTGCTATACGCACCGGGCCGAGAAAATACTGCGCTTTACCCTGTACTGGAAGAGCAAGCAGGGCTTCATCGGCAACCCCAGCCTGGCGGCTCTGGCGGAAACGCCCCTCTAGCCCTTTAGCCTAGGCGGGCAGTGCGGCTCGTTCGTCTTCGCTGGCCAGTGTGCCGACGAGCAGCGCCAGGAACATGAACTGTTCGAGCATGTGGTCGCGGATGTTGCTGTCCACCACGCCACGGGCGCAATAGCCGGTCACAAGGAAAAGCAACAGCAGTCCCGCTGGATTCTGGTTCCTGAAAAAGGCCCGCCATCCCTTGGCCGCCAAGGCGCCGATGAACGCGAGCCAGAGGATCAGGCCGGGAAAGCCGACGCCGACGGTGAAGTCGAGAATGCCGCTGTGGGAATGTACGGTGGAGGTGTAATCCGGATGTTCCTGCTGCATTGCCTGGCCGAAGGCGCTCCGGCCGAATCCGACCCCCAGGGGGTTGTGTACGATGGCTTTGACGGCCTCCTTGCCCCAGGCCAGGCGCAAGTAGGCCGATTCTTCCGCCGTGGAGCCGTCGGGCAATTGGGGGAACGGCAGGTCCGGGTTTTTCCACGCATCCTGATGCTCGGTATCCAGGGCGATCGGGATGGTGGCGAGGAAGTTGTTCCAGCGGGCGTCGGACTTGAAGGTGATCCAGCCGAACCAGGAGATCGCACTGCCGGCCAGCAGCGCGATGCACGCGAGGCGAACCCAGTGGATTTCCCTACGCTTGCCGATCAGCAGCACGATGGCGCTGGAGATCAGCAAGCCGAGCACGCCGAGGGTTCCATTGCGGGTGCCCAGGGCATAGGTGGCGAAAAAGCAGGCCAGGAACAGCGCAGCCAGCCAGGGGCTGCGAATGGGCAGGTAGCGGTGGCGGTACAGTAGCCGCGCCATGGTTTCCGCGCACAGGAAGCCCAGCAACAGGTTGGTCACGAAGCTGAGGAAGCTGCGGTTGTGAACCAGCCGCGTTTGCTGGAAGGGGAATTGCCCCTCATGCCACCAGCGCCAGAGGGTGTCCGCATCGTGGATGAGCACCTGGGACGCGAGAACCAGGGCCATGGTCAGTGCCAGGATCGGGCCGCCGAGGTGAGGGCGGTTGCGCAGGATGTGCACGGCGAGAAGAAAGCCCGCCAGGCCGGTGAGTCCACTTCGGATCCATTGCCCCCAGATTTCCTTGAGCGCGATGTCGCGGTGTAAAGCGAACAGCAGGGCTTGGACGATGATCCAGCCGGTCAGCAGCAGATATAACCCCCACACCGTGCCGTTGGCCTGGAACGCACGGCGGATGTCCGGCCAGGCGGGGCCGCGGCTTTTCCACAGTCCCAGGCTGAGCAGCAGGACGGCCAGGCCGATGCGCAAGGCGATCATGTCCGGCAGCGACCAGACGAACATCAGCAGGCCGGCCAGCACGAGCATGGTGTAGTCCGAACGGTTGAAGCGGAGAGCGTTCATGGGGGCAAAGGTCAGGATTGCAGAACGTCCCGACAGGCCGTCTGCACCATGTCCACGGTCAGGGCCAGCATGCAGCGCGGCGAGGCGCATTGGGACGGGGGGCGGGCGCAGTGGCGCACCCAGGGGACGAAGGTGCGCTCGAACAGCATCTTGCCGTCGCGGCAGGGGAAGGGGTCGATGGTCACTGCCCGGTAGGGATGGCCGGCCCAGAACTGGCCGGGGCCGTAGATCAGGGCCGAGCCGGGGCCGAACAGGGTGACGCAGGGGGCGCCGGCGGCCTTGCCCAGGTGGGCAACGCCGGTGTCGGGGGAGACCAGCAGGGCGGCATGGGCCAGCAGGTGCCACAGTTGGGCCAAGTCGAGCTGGCCGGCGTAGGACGGGTAGCGGCCCTCCGGGTCGCACTGGCGCACCAGTTCCTCCTCGCCCTTGCCGCCGCTCCAGGCCACCTGGTAGCCCTGGCCGTGCAGCCAGTCGGCCACGGCCAGCCAGTTGGCCGGTGTCCAGTGGCGCAGGGGCGAACTGGCCCCGACGTGCAGGACGCAGTAGGGGGCCTGGGGCAGGTCGAAGGGGCGGCACGGCGGGGCCGGCCAGTCGGCGGCGCGGAACGGCGGCGGGGGCGGGCCGTCGACCAGGGAGGCGGCCATGTCCGGCCAGGCGGTGGGCTCGGCCGGGTAGGGGCGAAGGTCGTCCACCAGCCAGTTCTTCCAGGCCGGGCTGTCGCCTTCGAAGGCCACCACCCAGCGGGCCCCCAGGGCCCGGGCCAGGAGGGAATAACGATTCTCAGCAGGGATTACCACTAGGTCCGGGCGTGGCAGACGGATCAACGCCCACAGGGTGGCCACGGCCCGCGGGTTGAAGGGGTGGGCGTGCACGCCATAGGGGCGGCCGGTGAACAGGGGCACGGTGGCGGCCGGGGTGGCCAGGTCGATGACCGCGTCCGGGTAACGCTGGCGCAGCTTGGCCAGCAGGCCCGCCAGCATCACGGTGTCGCCGAGCAGCAGATGGTGTAGCACCAGTACCCGGCGGACCGTGGCGGGGCGACGGCGCGGCCACAGCAGGGCGGGGAGGCGCCACAGCAGCAACAGGGCGACGAGCAGGCGGCCGGGGACCCGGGAATTGCGGGAGTTGATGAGGGCCATCAGGCGGCCTTCCGCAGGGCGTCGAGCTGGCCCAGGCTCTCGTCCAGGATGTACAGCTGCAACAGCTGCTCGGCGAGGTGGCGGGCGCCACCGTAGTAGGCCAGGGCCAGGGACTGGACTGCGTCGGCGCGCAACTGCCCGTCGGTGCGGGCGGCCAGGCGCTCGCCCAGGCCGTCGAGGCGGGCGCGCAGGTCGTCCCGCAACCAGTCGGTCAGGGGCGGGTTGAAGCCTCGCTTCTTGCGCTCGAACAGGCGCAGCGGCGCCAGGGGTTCCATCACCCGGGCGAGCAAGCTCTTGGCCGGCCGGGTGAAGTGCTCGGCGGCGGCGACGCCGGCCAGCTTTTCCAGCCAGCGGTGGTCGAGCAGGGGCGCCCGCATTTCCAGGCCGTGGGCCATGGTGCACAGGTCGGCCTTGCGCAGGATGTACTCGGGCAGTGTGTTGGCGAAGTCGAGGGCGAGCAGCTGTTCGAGCGGTGCGGCGGGGGCGCTGTCGGCGGGTCGCCACCACACCTCCCGGGCCGGCGCGCGGGTTTCGAGATGGCGCCGCTGGGCCGGGGTGAAGCCGGAAAAGCGCAGGGTGTAGGCCGTGGCCCAGGGGAGCCGGGCCTCGTCGCTCAACTTGCCCCAGCTTTTGCCGGTGAGGGATGCGGCCGGAGGCAGCGGCAGGCGCAGGCCGGCGCGCCAATGGGTGCGCATGTGCTTGGCGTGGCGCTTGTAGCCGGCGAAGATTTCGTCGCCCCCGTCACCGCCCAGGACCACGGTGACGTGCTTGACCGTCTCCCGGGCGAGGAACCAGGTGGGGAAGCTGGAGGGGTCGGCGAAGGGTTCGTCCAGGTCGGCGACGATGCGGGCGAAGTGGTCGTCCAGCCGGGTGGGCACCGGGATGGCCAGGTTCTTCAGCCCCAGGGCGGCGGCGATCTCACCGGCGTCGCGGCTTTCGTCGAAGGACGAGCCGGGGAAGGCGGCGGTGTAGGTGCCCAGGTCGGCGTGGCCGCCGGTGGCGAGGATGCTGGCGATGGCGCTGGAGTCGATGCCGCCCGAGAGGAACACGCCCAGGGGGCGGTCGGCCACGGTGCGCAGGTCCACCGCCTGGCGCAGCTCGTCCAGGGCCTCGTCGGCGGCCACCGGGGCGGCGCCGGGCTGGGCGGAGGGCAGGGACCAGTAGCGCACCTTGTCGGCCCGGCCGGTGGCCAGGTCGTAGCTCAGGTAGTGGCCGTTTTCCAGGCGCTGCAGGTTGGCGAAGATGGTGTGGGGCGCCGGCACGTAGCGGTGGGCCAGGTAGGCGTCGATGGCCTCGGGGCTGAACTCCCGGGCCTCCGGGGGTAGCCAGGGCAGCACCGCCCGCACCGTGGAGCCGAAGGCCAGTCCGTCCGGGCGCAGGCCGTAGACCAGGGGCTTGAGGCCCATCCGGTCCCGGGCCAGGTAGAGGTGGCCGAGGCGACCGGCACGGCGGTCGTAGATGGCCAGGGCGAACATGCCACGCAGGTGGTCGAGCAGGGCGGGAAAGCCGAAGGCCCGGTAGGCGTGCAGGATGAACTCGGTGTCCGAGGTGGTGCGGAACACGGCGCCCTGGGCCTTGAGTTCCGCTGCTTCCGACTCCCAGCCGTAGACCTCGCCGTTGTAGCAGAGCCAGACGTCACCGTCGTCGCTGACCATGGGCTGGTCGGCCACCGGGCGCGGGTCGCGGATCGCCAGGCGGGCGTGGAGCAGGGCGGCGTCGGCGGGCTGCTCCGGGCTCACCGGCGCGCCGTCGCGCCATGCCGCTTCATGGGCGGCATCCGGCCCCCGGGTGGCCAGGGCGGCCAGCATGGCGCGCCGGGCGGCGGGGGCGATCGGCCGGGTGCCGACGAAGCCGGCGATGCCGCACATCAGCGGCCTCCTTGGCCCGGCGGCAGGGCCGGGGCGCGGGTAACGCGGTGGGAGGGGTTAGGCATGGGGGGCGGGCTCAGCGGCCCCGGGAATACCAGGCGGCCAGGCGCGGCTTGCGGTACAGCCACAGCCGGCTGTTCAGCCAGGCGGCGGGCTTGTCCTTGATCACCACCCGGTGGATGTGGCCCGGGTCGTCGCCGGGGCGGTTGGGGCCGGGGCGCACGGTGTACAGGTGGCGGAATCCGGCGGCATTGGCTACTGCCAGGTAGTCGTCGTCGAAATAGCCCTGGGGCCAGCACAGGTGGTCGCTGACGGCGCCCAATCGCTCGGCCAGGGTGGTCCGGGCGCGGGCCAGGTCGTCGGCCAAGCCGGCGCGCTTGGCGGCGGCGTCGGGGCTAGCTTTGTCCCAGCGGGTGTGGGTATGGGTGTGGCTGTGGAATTCGAAGGTGCCGGCGGCGCGCATGGCCTCGATTTCGCTCCAGCGCACGATCACCTCGTCGGCGCGGCCGGCGGCGATGGCCGCCTTGCAGGCGTTGTGCTCGGGGGTGGCGGGCAGGGCGTCGCCAGCGGCCGCGCCGGCGTGGGAACGCACCGGACCGTCCTTGATCCAGTCGGTGACGACGAACATCACCGCCTTCTGCCCCAGTTCCTCGAGCACCGGATGGGCGTAGACCCAGTTGTCCAGGTAGCCGTCGTCGAAGGTCAGCAGCACCGACTTGTCCGGCACCGGGGCGCCGGCCAGGTAGGCGGAGAACTCGGCGGCGGACAGGGTCCGGTAGCCGGCGGCGGCCAGGCCGCGCATTTGGTCGGCGAAGTGCTCCGGCGTGATGGTCACCAGCCCCGGCGAGGGGGAAACGTGGTGGTACATCAGCACAGGGACCGAGCGGGCGGGTTTCATCGGCCGTGCCTTTCCGCCAGGCTGCGCAGGTAGAAGGCTTCCATCTCGGCGGCCATGGTGGCCACGCTGAAGCGGGTGCGGGTGATTTCCAGGCCGGCGGCGCCGAAGCGGCGACGCAGTTCCGGGTCGTCCGCCAGGGTGTACAGGGCGCGGGTCAGGGCGGCCTCGTCCTTGGCCGGCACGAGCAGGCCGTTGACGCCGTCCTGGATCACTTCGGGCACCCCGTCCACCGCCGTGCCGATCACCGCCCGTCCGGCGGCCATGGCCTCGATATAGGAGGTGCCCAGGGCTTCCTGCCAGGTGGCCAGGGCGAAGAAGTCGATGCCGGCCAGGACGTTGGGGATGTCGCGGCGCAGGCCGAGCAGGTGCACCCGGTCGCTCAGCCCTTTTTCGCCGATGTAGGCCACCAGCCGGTCGTAGATCGGGCCGTCGCCGGCGAACACCAGGTGCACCTTGGGCCGTTCGGCGAGCAGGGGGATGGCGGCGTCGATCAGTTCCTTGTGGCCCTTCTCGAAGCGCAGGATGGCCACGGTGCCGATCAGGATGTCGTCCTCGGTCAGGCCCAGCTCGTCGCGCAGGGTGGAGCGCTCCACCGGGGGCGGCGGGACGATGCCGGTGTAGACCGTCACTGCGTCCTGTTCCGGCACCCCCACCGACACCAGGTAGCGGCGCACCCAGTCGCTCACCGCCACCACCTTGTGGGGCAGCCACTTGTAGGTGGCCAGGGAGGTCACCGCCAGGGCCAGGTGGCGGGTGCGCACGATCAGCGGCGTACCCGCCAGCCGGCCGGCCAGGCCGGCCACCAGGCTATCGTGGCCGCTGTGGGTGTTGACCACGTCGAAGCGGCCGCGGCGCAGCAGGCGGTGCAGCTTCCACACTGCCTTCAGGTCGGCGCCGCCGCGAATGCCGATGCGGTGCACCGTAAAGCCCGCCTCCTCGGCCCGGTCGCCCAGGCGGGCACCGGGTCGGCAGGCCACTTCCAGGGCGTGGCCGCGTTCGCGCAGGGACACCAGCTCCTTGAAGGTACGGTGTTCCTGGCCGCCCCAGCCGGTGGAGGATTCGGTGTGCAGGATCTTGAGGGTCATGTCGTCGGGCAAGGCGCCGCCGGCGGGCCGGGCGGCAGGGGAAAACGCGCCATTATAAAGGCTTTGCGTCCCCCGCCCCGGCCGGCAGCAGCGACCGGTACAGGTCGAGCAACCGGCCGGTCATGGCTTCGGCGCTCAGGGTCTTGGCCGCCGCCCGGGCCCGTTCGGCGCAGGTCCGGCGCACCTCCGGATCGAGCAGGCGGACCATGTTGGCGGCCAGGGCCGGCACGTCCCGGGCGTCGCAGAGGAAGCCGGCCTGGTGGGCCCGGACGATCTCCCCGGCGCCGCACTTGGTGCTGGTCAGCACCGGCAGGCCACAGGCCAGGGCCTCCAGCACGGCGTTGGACAGGGGGTCGTAGAGGGTGGGCAGGACGAAGGCGTCGGCGGCGCCGTAGAAGGGGCGCACGTCCACCTGGGGGCCGGCGAAGTGGATGCGCCGGCCGGCGGCGCCGAGGGCCCGGGCCTGCGCCTGGTAGCGGGCGGCGTGCTTGTCCTTGCCCACCACCAGCAGGTGGGCGTTGTCCGGCAGGCGGGCGACGGCCTCGATGGCCGGTCCCACCCCCTTGCGGGCGTAGCCCGAGCCGACCGACAGGTAGAGCATGGCGTCGCCGGGAATGCCGTAGCGGGCGCGGACCTCGTCCCGGTGCTCGGTCAGGGCAGGGGAGAAGCGTTCGGTGTCCACGGCGTTGTAGATGACGTGGAGCTTGTCCGGGGCGATGGAGAAGTGGGCGAGAATCTCCTCGCGCACCATCTCCGAGATGCAGATCACCGCCTTCAGCCGGGGGTTGGCGAACAGGCGCCGCTCCGCGGCGAGGCGGAAGTGGTGGGCCGGGTTGAGGGCGATCGACAGCCGCCCCAGCCAGGACTGGGTGCGCCGCCGCTCGTCGAGCCAGACCCGGTGCACCCCGTCGCCGGCGCGGAAGATGTCGCAGCAGGGGATGCGCTCGTGGGATTGCACCAGGGTGGGCCGGTCCCGTTCCAGGGCGGCGCACACCGCCTTGCCGAAGCTCCAGTCGCGCCACAGGCTGCCCAGGTAGAAGGGATTGCAGATCACCGGGGCGAACAGGCTCTCGCCGCCGGGCCACTGGCGGGTGTACAGGGACAGGGCGATGCCCTGGCCGGCCAGGGCGTCCAGGGCCTGGCTGACGAAGCGCTCGGCCCCGCCGTAGGGGGTGTAGCGCTGGCGAACGATGGCGAGCTTCATGGCGTATGAGAGAGCTGGGGAGCGGGCGCGGTAGTGCGCTGGACTGCGGCGATGAAAGTGGCGGCGATTTCCGCTGGGGGAATGTCGGCCATGGCGCCGGGGGTGTAGAGGGGGGTGAGCTGGTTGCCGGGCAGCAGGCGCCATTCCGGGCGTATCTCGGCGAACAGGGCGACGCCCGGTTTGTCCAGGGCCGCGGCGATGTGCATGAGGCCGCCGTCGGCACCGATGAACAGAGTGCAGCGTTGGATTTCCCGGGCCGCTTCGGCCAAGTCGGGCAGGTCGAGGCGCACCGTGCAATGGCGTTCCACGAACCCGGCGGAGATGGCGGCCAGATCGTCCCAGGCGCTGGGGCCGTTGCCGATCAGCACGAAGCGGGGTTCCGGGGAGGTCGGCGGCCAGTCCCGGACCAGGGCGTCCAGCAAGCCGGGCCAGTCCCGCCAGCGGCGCCGGCCGTCCCGGCCGCCCAGGGCGACGGCGATGTGTCCGGCCTGGGGGGCGATGCCGTCCGTCACCGCCGGGGAAATGCGCGGCGGCAGGGGGGGGTGGCGGGGGTGGCCCAGCAGGCGTTCCAGGCGCAGGGCGGCGAAGTCGATGCGGGCGTAGCGTTCGCCCTGCTGGTGGTCGAGCAGGGTGGCGAAGGGCTGGCGCGGGTAGTGGCGCAGCTTGAGCTTGATCGAGGTGGTGCTGATGCAGTGGAGCAGGATGAAGTCGTAGTCCCGTGGGCAGTCCTCGATGCGCCGGTAGATGTGGCGGAAGCGGCTGTCTCCGTCGAACAGTTCGGCCGGCCCCTTGGTGATGCACAGGTCTATGGCGATCTCGTCGGGGAAGGCGAAGCGCTGGGACAGGTCCATGATGCTGTCGCCCAAGGTGGTCCAGTCATACACCCACAGGATGCGCCGGGTGCCGGCGGGCAGGCGCTTCGTCTGGCGCCATTTTTGCCCGGTCAGGCGGAGCAGCAACTCCCGCTCGACGACGCGCTTGAGTTGCCTGGCCCTCTGTCCCGGCGAGAGGGCCCGGTATTCGCCCTCCAGGTCGTTCAGGTAGGCACCGACGCCCAGGGCGTCGTAGATGGGGTGGTGGGTCCAGAAAAGCATGGCGGCGTGGGGCGGCTCAGTGCGCACTTTCAGTGCGCTTCTTCCCAGTTCGCCCCCGCCCCCACTTCCACCACCAGGGGCACGCGCAGGTCGGCGACCTTGGCCATCAGGCCGGGGAGTTCGGCGCGGATGCGCGGTAGTTCGGCATCGGGCACTTCCAGCACCAGTTCGTCGTGGACCTGTAGCAGCAGGCGGCTCTGCAGGCCCTCGGCTGCGAGCCAGCGGTGCACGGCGACCATCGCCAGTTTGATCAGGTCGGCGGCGGTGCCCTGCATCGGCGCGTTGATCGCTGCCCGTTCGGCGCCCTGGCGGCGGCCGGCCTGGCTGGCGCGGATGTCGGGCAGTTGCAGGCGGCGGCCGAACACGGTCTCCACGTAGCCCTGGTCCCGGGCCCGGGCCCGGGTCTCCTCCATGTAGCGGGCCACGCCGGGATAGCGTGCGAAGTAGCGGTCGATGAAGGTCTGGGCGGCGCTGCGCTCGATGTCCAGGGAGCGGGCCAGGCCGTGGGCGCTCATGCCGTAGATCAGGCCGAAGTTGATGGTCTTGGCGTAGCGGCGCTGTTCGCTGGTCACTTCCAGAGGCGTGATGCCGAAGATCTCGGCGGCGGTGGCGCGGTGCACGTCCTCCCCGGCGGCGAAGGCCGCCAGCAGGCCGGCATCCTCCGACAGGTGGGCCATGATGCGCAGTTCGATCTGGGAATAGTCGGCGGATACCAGCACATGGCCGGCCGGGGCGACGAAGGCCTCGCGGATGCGTCGCCCTTCCGGGGTGCGCACCGGGATGTTCTGCAGGTTGGGGTCCGACGACGACAGCCGCCCGGTCACCGCGGTGGCCTGGGAGAAGTGGGTGTGGATGCGCCCGGTGACCGGGTTCACCATCTTCGGCAACTTGTCGGTGTAGGTGCCCTTGAGCTTGGCCAGGCTGCGGTATTCGAGCAGCAGCTTGGGCAGGGGGTAGTCCAGGGCCAGTTCCGAGAGCACTTCCTCGTCGGTGGAGGGGGTGCCGCCCGGGGTCTTCTTCTTCACCGGCAGTTCGAGCTTGACGAACAGAATCTCGGCCAGCTGCTTGGGCGAATTGAGGTTGAAGGGCTGGCCGGCCAGTACCTGGGCTTCCTGCTCCAGTTCCAGCAGGCGCTTGCCCAGGGCGTGGCTCTGGGCGTCGAGCCGGGCGCTGTCGATGAGGACGCCGGTGCGCTCCATGGCGAACAGCACCTCCCGGGAGGGCAGCTCGATATCCTGATAGATGCGCATCAGCCCCGCGTCGGCGGCGATGGCCGGATAGAGCCGTTCATGCACCCGCAGGGTGAAGTCGGTGTCCTCGGCGGCGTAAGCCGAGGCCTGGTCCACCGCCACCTGGTCGAAGCCGATCTGCTTGGCGCCCTTGCCGCACAGGTCGGTGTAGGCGATACCCACCAGACCCAGGTGGCGCTTGGCCAACTGCTCCAGGTCGTGGCCCTTGTCGGCCTCCACCACGTAGGACTCGAGCATGGTGTCGTGGGCTACCCCAGCCAGGGCGATGCCGTGGTTGGCAAAGACGTGCTGGTCGTACTTGGCGTTTTGCAGCACCTTGGTGCGGCCGGCCGATTCCAACCAGGGTTTGAGCCGGGCCAGGGCGGCGTCCCGGTCGAGCTGGGCGGGGGCGCCCGGGCCGCAATGGGCCAGGGGCAGGTAGGCGGCTTCGCCCGCGGCCAGGGCGAAGGACATGCCGACGATGCGTGCCGCGAACGGGTCCAGGCTGGTGGTTTCGGTGTCCAGGGCGACCAGCTCGGCGGCGTCGATGCGCGCCAGCCAGCGGTCGAATGCGGCCTCGTCGAGGATCGTCTCGTAGCTGTCGCGGTGGCGGCCGTCGGCCACCAGGGCGGTGGGGTCCTGGGCGGCCACTGCTTCGGCGGCGGCACGGGCCGTGCCGCCGGCGTCGCCCGCCTCGCTGCCGGTGGCTTCCTTCAGCCAGGTCTTGAAGCCGTAGTGGGCGTACAGCCCGGCCAGGGCGGCCATGTCGGGGGCCTGGGGGGCGAGGCTGTCCACCGCCGGCAGGCCGTCCACGTCGCATTTCACCGTCACCAGGCGGCGCCCCAGGGGGAGAAAGCCCAGGTGGTCGCGCAGGTTCTGCCCGGCCACCCCGCCGATCTCGCCGGCGTGGGCGATCACTCCGTCCAGATTGCCGTACTGGGTCAGCCACTTCACCGCGGTCTTGGGGCCCACCTTGGTCACGCCCGGCACGTTGTCCACCGTGTCGCCGATCAGGGCCAGGTAATCGACGATCAATCCCGGCGGTACGCCGAACTTGGCTTCCACGCCGGCCACGTCCAGGATCTCGTTGCTCATGGTGTTGACCAGGGTGACCCGGGGGCTGACCAGTTGGGCCAGGTCCTTGTCGCCGGTGGACACCACCACGTCGATGCCGGCGGCCTCGGCCCGGCGGGCCAGGGTGCCGATCACGTCGTCGGCCTCGACCCCGTCGATGGTCAGGATCGGCCAGCCGGCGGCGGCGATGGCTTCGTGGATGGCGGGAATCTGGGCGGCCAGATCCTCGGGCATGGGGGGGCGGTGGGCCTTGTAATCCGGGTACCAGTCGTCGCGGAAGGTCTTGCCCTTGGCATCGAAAATGCAGGCCCGGAAGTCGGCTGCCTCGCCGCTGCTCGCCTTGTGGTCGGCTTCCAGCCGACGTAGCATGGACAGCACCCCGTACAGCGCGCCCGTCGGCTCCCCGGCTGCATTGCGCAGGTCGGGGAGGGCATGGAAGGCCCGGTAGAGATACGACGAGCCGTCGACGAGCAGCAAGGAAGCCATAAGAGAACCTGAAGAATGAGCGAAAGAAGCAAACTGCCTGACCTCGCCGAACGCGAAGCCGCCCTGCAAAACCTGTCTGCGCGGGAATCCTGGCGGATTTTCGGCATTATGTCAGAGTTCGTCGAAGCCACTGACCGGCTGGCGCCGATCCGCCCCGCCGTGTCGATCTTCGGCAGCGCCCGGGTACCGCCGGGCTCCCCCTATTACGCCCTCACCGAAAGCATCGCCCGCAAATTGTCGGATGCCGGCTTCTCGGTCATCTCCGGTGGCGGGCCGGGCATCATGGAGGCCGCCAACAAGGGCGCCTTCGCCGGCAGGAGCCCCTCGGTGGGCCTCAACATCCAGCTGCCCCACGAACAAAAGTCCAACGCCTACCAGGACATTTCCCAGACCTTCCGCCACTTCTTCGCCCGCAAGTACATGTTCGTGCGCTTCGCCAACGCCTACGTGGTGATGCCCGGCGGTTTCGGCACCCTGGACGAAGTGATGGAGGCCCTGACCCTGATCCAGACCGGCAAGGGGCGCAAGATTCCCCTGGTGCTGGTCGGTACCGGCTTCTGGGGCGGGCTGGTGGACTGGTTCCGCGACCGGCTGGTGGGCGAGGGCATGATCTCCCCCGAGGACATGAACCTGATCCAGGTGATCGACGATCCGGACCAGGTGGTCAACGCCATCTTCAAGCACTACGAGACCCGGGGCTTCGAGCCCCTGCCCGAAGAGCGGGAGATGCTGCTCAACCTGTGACCACAGGCCAACGCGCAAGCCTCGGCCTTCAGGCCGAGGTCAAGCGAGGCAGCGTCCCTACGGCGCCGAAGGCACCCCCGTATTGTGGTTTCGATGCTCCGGCCCTTGGGCCGGAGTTCTTCACGGCGCCGCCATCGCCCGGCTGTGCCGAGGGGGCGACGGGGCCGGTGGCTTCCGGCCAACGGCCGCCCTGCGCGGGGCGCGGCCCGTCCCGTTCCGCCCCGTTCCACGGCGCCGGGCAGGCCGGTTTAGGGGAACCCGGGCTGGGCTGGTAAAATGACACATGACGCTTCGGCCCCGTGCCTCGTTCGGTCTCGTTGCCGCGATGCAGGCGGAATGGGATGCCGGCCGCCGGCCGCTGCGAACCTCCGCCGCTGCCGGCCGTCTCACCAATAACCAGATAACCACTCGGGGAAGCTCCCCCAGGATGCCCGCCATGAAGCGCACCCTCGCCGCCGCCCTCCTGGGCCTCGTCTTCGCCGCCCCGGCCTTCGCCCAGAACGCTGCCGGCCGCACCCCCCTGCCCAACGTGCCGCCCCCGCCCCCGGAGATGGCGCCCTTCGACGCCGCCATCGAGCCCGAGGTGACCATCAAGAAGCGGGACGAGGACACGGTGGAGGAATACCGCATCCGGGGCCGCCTCTACATGGTCAAGGTGACGCCCAAGGTCGGCCCCCCGTACTACCTGATCGACGACCGGGGCGACGGCAACTTCGCCCGGCGCGACGCCCTCGATTCCGGGGTGCGCCCGCCGATGTGGGTGATCGGCACCTTCTGATCCGGCCCCTCGTCCGCCGGCGCGGCCTGGCCGGTCGCGCCGCGGCCCGTTGACGTGCCACCCGTCCCCTCCTTTTATCGCTTCGCCTTTCGCGTCCCGCGCCTTCCTCTGCGAGTACCGCTGCCATGACGGCCCCCGATTTCCCCCTGTCCGCCCCGCCCTTTGAAGGCGAATCCCGGGTCGTGCCCGCCGGCCGCGCCATCGACTGGCTGCGCGAAGGCTGGGCCCTGTTCATCGCCCAGCCGGGCGTGTGGCTGGCCATGGGCGCCCTGTTCTTCGTCATCGTCGTCGGCGTGATGATCTTCCCCGTGGTCGGCGAACTGGCCGCCCACTGGTTCGTGCCGGTGCTGCTGGCCGGCCTGATGGCGGCGGCGCGGCGCATCGAGCGGGGCGAGGAAGCCCACGTGGCCGACATGTTCTCGGCCTTCTCGCCCAAGCACGCCCCGGTGCTGCGCGTCGGCGTGCTGTTCATGGTCGGCTGGCTGGCGATCATCGCCATCGGCATCCTGATCGGCTGGGCCGCCACCTTTGGCGGCTCGGTCCAGGCCGTCGCCGGCGGCGGCCTGCTCGGCACCGGCATCGCCGTGGCCGGGGTGCTGTTCGCCATCGTGGTGGTCCTGGTCAGCTCGGTGCCCCTGGTCATGGCCGTCTGGTACGCCCCGGCCCTGGCCTACTTCCACGACATGACCGCCCGCAACGCCATGCGCGCCAGTTTCGAGGCGGTGGCCCGCAACGGCGTGGCCTTCCTGGTCTACGGCCTGTTCATCATGCTCATCCTGTTCTTCGGTGCCCTGTCCCTGGGCCTGGGGCTGGTGGTGGCGGCGCCGGTGATCGCCTGCTCGATCTACGTCTCCTACCGGGACGTGTTCCTCGGCACCTGAGATGCTGATCGCCCGCATCGTTCCCGCCGCGCGCGGCTGGCGCTGGGTGAGCGAAGGCTTCGCCCTGTTCCGCCGCAACCCGGGAGTGCTGGCCCTGATGGTGGTCGGCTACTGGTTCATCCTCGGCGCGGTCAACCTGGTGCCGGTGCTCGGCGGCGTGGTCGCCACCCTGCTGGTGCCGGCCCTGTCGGTGGGGGTGCTGACCGCCTGCCGCACGATCGACACCCGCCACACCGCCCTGCCGCACCTGCTGTTCGCCGGGCTGCGCCAGCGGCCGGGGCCCCTGATCGCCCTGGGCGGGCTCAATTTCCTGGCCTCGCTGCTGGTGCTGTCCCTGGTGTCCCTGCTCGACGGCGGCACCCTGATGCGCTGGATGACCACCGGAGTGCGCCCCGACCCGGAAGAACTGGGCGGGCTGGCCGGCGCCGCCCAGGTCGGGCTGGCGATCTACGTGCCGGTGTTCATGGCCTTCTGGTACGCCCCCCAGCTGGTGGCCTGGCACGGCCATTCCCTGGGCAAGGCCCTGTTCTTCAGCTTCTTCGCCTGCCTGCGCAACTGGCGCGCCTTCCTGGTCTATGGCCTGAGCCTGATCCTGGTGGGCGGCGTACTGCCCGGCCTGGTGGTGAGCCTGCTGCCCGACCAGGCCGGACTGGCGGTGCTGTTCTCGGTGCCCTTCCTGATGGCCATGGCGCCGATCTTCTTCGCCAGCTTCTACCTGAGCTACCGGGACGTCTTCGTCGAGGCCGACGACGGGCAGGAAGCCGCGGAAGAACAGCCCCGGCCCGACGCCGAAGCGCCGCGCCAGGAGCCGGAGCCAGGCTCCGGTCAGGACGGCCCGAATGCCGCGCCCTGAGCCGACTTTGGCGATGCCCACGTCGAACGCCGCGCCAGTCGCGCCTTTTCAGCCCCTCGGCATTTTCGGCGGCACCTTCGATCCGGTGCACCTGGGCCACCTGCGCCTGGCCGAGGAGGCCCGGGAGCAGCTCGGCCTGCCCGAGGTGCGCTGGATTCCCGCCGGCCAGCCGCCCCACCGGACCGGCCCCCGGGTGGCCAGCCGCCACCGCCTGGCCATGGTGTGCGCCGCCACCGCCGACAACCCGGCGTTCTCGGTAGACAGCGCCGAGGTGGAATCCGACGCCCCGTCCTACACCGTCACCACCCTGGAGCGCCTGCGCGGCCTGGAAGGCGCCCGCCCCCTGGTGCTACTGCTCGGCGCCGACGCTTTCCTCGGCTTCACCCGCTGGCACCGCTGGCGCGACATCGTCGAACTGGCCCACCTGGCGGTGCTCACCCGCCCCGGCTTCCAGTTCGACCCGGCCAAGGTGGCCGCCGGTGAAGGCATGCCGGCGGACGCGGAACTGGCCGAGCTGATCGAGGGCCGCCGCCTAGCCCCGGGGGACAGCGCGTCCCTGCGCGAGGGCCCGGCCGGCAGCCTGGTCTTTCTGCCCATGGCGCCCCTGGCGATTTCCGCCACCGACATCCGCGCCCGCCTGGGCGAGGCCCGCAGCGTGCGTTATTTGCTGCCGTCGAGCGTGATCGACTATATTGCGGCGAATAGGCTTTATCGCCCCGAATAGCCCGCGGCACCGCCGTTCGCCGCCGTTGGCGGCGCGTTGCCCGATTTTTACAACCTGTTTCCCCCCAATAGAACTGATTTGATGGACGCTTCCCAACTGCAATCCGCCGTGGCCCTGGTGGTCGACGCCCTCGAAGACATCAAGGGCAAGGACATCGAGGTGATCGACACCAGCAAGCTCACCTCCCTGTTCGACCGCATCGTCATCGCCAGCGGCGACTCCAACCGCCAGGTCAACGCCCTGGCCCGCAACGTCGAGGAAAAGGCCAAGGAAGGCGGCCTCGAGGTGATTTCGGTGGAAGGCCAGGGCGGCGGCGAATGGGTGCTGGTAGACCTGGGCGACATCGTCGTCCACGTCATGCAGCCCGCCGTGCGCCAGTACTACGCCCTCGAAGAACTGTGGGCCGCCCGTCCGCCGCGGCGCACCGCCTCCCCCCTGGTCGAGCCGCCCGAGGCCGCCTGAGCCTGGGCGCGGCGATGAAGCTGCACATTCTCGCCGTCGGGCACAAGATGCCCGGCTGGGTCGAAACCGGCTGTCAGGAATACCTCAAGCGCATGCCTCGGGAACTGCCGGCGGCGGTGCTGGAAATCAAGCCCGAGCCCCGGGCCGGCGGCAAGACCCGGGAGCAGCTGATGGCCGCCGAGCGCACCCGCATCGAGGCCGCCCTGCCCAAGGACGCCCGCCTGATCGCCCTGGACGAGCGCGGCGACGACCTGACCACGGCCCGCTTCGCCGAGCGCATCGAACGCTGGATGGACGAAGGCCGCGACCTGGCCTTCGTCATCGGTGGCGCCGACGGGCTGGACCCGGCGATCAAGTCCCGGGCCGACAGCCTGCTGCGCCTGTCCAGCATGACCCTGCCCCACGCCATGGCCCGTCTGATCCTGGCCGAGCAGTTGTACCGCGCCGCCAGCCTGATCAAGGGCCATCCCTACCACCGGGAATGAGCGGGCATATGGCGACTCCGGGGCGAGCCCGGGGCCACGCCGTCCGGCCGCCGTCGCGGTGAGCGGCACCCCGCCCGCATGCTGACTCCGACCCTTATGAATTCCCCAAGCGCCGACGCCATGATCAACGCCCCGCAACGCCTCTACCTCGCCTCCCGCAGCCCGCGGCGGCGCGAGCTTTTGACCCAGATCGGCGTCCATTTCGACACCCTGCTGTTCCGCGCCGGCGCCCGGGCGGACGGCGAGGTGGACGAGACGCCGCACCCTGGCGAAGACCCGGTGGCCTACGTGCAGCGGGTGGCCCGGGCCAAGGCCGAGCACGGCCTGCGCATCCTCGGCTGGCGCAAGTTGCAGCCCCAGCCGGTGCTGTCGGCGGACACCACGGTGGAAATCGATGGCCAGATTCTGGGCAAGCCGTTTGACGGTGACGATGCCGCCCGCACCCTGCGCCTCTTGTCCGGCCGCGCCCACCGGGTGCTCACCGCGGTGGTGGTGGCCACCCCGGCGGGCCAGCGGGTGGAGGCCCTGTCCGAGAGCCGGGTGCGCTTCCGCGAGTTGAGCGACGCCGAAATCCGCCGCTACGTGACCACCGGCGAGCCCCTGGACAAGGCCGGCAGCTACGGCATCCAGGGCCGGGCGGCCCTGTTCGTCGCCCACATGGAAGGCAGCTACACCGGCATCATGGGCCTGCCCCTGTTCGAGACCGGCGAACTGCTGCGTCGCATCGGCTTCGAGGGCGTCTGAAGCATCTTGGGGGGCCGGGCCGCGGTCCGGCCGCTCGTGCCGAGTAGGGGCGATGTATTAATAAAATTCATGTTTCCGGTCGAACGAAAAACAAAGGTCCGCGCCAGTCGCTGAGTTTGGCGATACGCCTGCTGTAAAACATGAAGAAAATTAATATGTCCCAGGCGGTTTCCCGTCGTGCGGAGCCGGAATCGGAGCCGGCTTCATAGCGGCAACAGGCGATACGCCCCGGCGCCCGCCGGGATCATCAGAGGCGCATTGCACGCCTCGCACACTCCCGAATCACCCGCGCGTCAGCATCCCCGCCAGCAGTTCGGCTGCCTGATTGGCCCCCTCCGGGGCCGGCGGCTGCGGGGTCGGCTGGCGCCACAGGGCTTCCAGGTCGGCGATGACGTCGCCGTCGCGCAGTTGCGTCTCATCGATCTCCCGGCAGCGGCCGTGGGCGGCCAGCCAGGGGATCAGGGCGTCCTGTTCCATCCAGCCGGGGCGGCGCACGTAGAGCATGGGGATGCCGTTGCAGCCGGCCTCGGCGAAGGTGCCGTAGCCCGGCTTGCCCACCACCGCGTCCACCGACGCCAGCAGATCGGTGAAATCCCAGCCCAGCGGCTCGTAGGCCACCAGGTCGCATCGCTCGGCCCGCACGCCCTTCGGCAGGGCCGCCAGCCAGGCGGCATGGACCAGCCAGCGCCAGCCGGGGCGGCGGGGCCAGCGTTGCAAGGCAATCTGCCCGGCGGGCTGGGGAATGCCGCCCAGGGCGGCCAGCACCGCCGGCCCCCGGTGGCCGTCCGGCCCGGGGGGGAGCAGGTGCTCCAATTCGTCGCGGCGGCGCCGGCCCAGGCGGGCCACCGGGCCCACCACGACCCGGTTGTCCAGGTCGGCCATGGGCATGGCCGGCGTCAATTGCACGAAGGCCCGGGCACTGCGGTAGGCCGCCGCCATCTGGGCGTGGATGGGGGCGGCCCAGGCGGCATCCTGGGCATCGCAAAAGGTGTGGGCGAACAGGTCGGCCCAGTGGAGCGAACTCATGGCCACCGCTGGAATGCCGGCCCGGGCGGCGGCGGCCAGGGGCAGGTAGGCCACGTTGCTCAGGACCAGGTCCGGGGCGCCGCCGGGTAGCCCGGCTAGCCAGGCGGCCTCGGCCGCCACCCGGGCGTCCCAGTCGGCGTGGAGCGCCCGGTAGGCGGCGGCGCTGGCGGGCGCGTCGATGCGCAGCGGGTCGGCCATGACGAAGCCGAAGTCCAGGGCCCGGGGGATCAGGGTGAAGCCTTCCGGCAGGCGCTGGCGCAGCTTGGCTTCCGGTGCCCCGCTGACCACGGTCAGACGCAGGCCGGGCAGCCGCTCGGCCAGGGCCGCCAGCACCGGGCCGGTCTGGGCGATGTGGCCGAAGCCGTGGCCGGTGATGGCGGCGAGCAGGTGGGCCATGGCCGGTGCGCGCTCCGCCGCTTAAACGAAGCGGGCGAGGAAGGCGCCGGCCAGGTCCTCCGGCAGGGGCAGCCAGACCCGGTGGCCGCTGCCCGGGGCCACCTCGATGGCCTCGCCGGCGGCGTTCTCCAGCCGCTCCACGACGAATTCCCGGTTGCCGGCGGGGTGGATCGCTTCGATCCGGTCGCCGCGGCCGAAGCGGTTCTTCACCACCACCTCGACCAGGCCCCGGGCCGCATCGTAGCCGGCCACGTCGCCGACGTAGAGGCTGCGGTCCGATTCGGAATGGCCGCGCAGGTAGTTCTGGTAGGCCTGGTCCGGGTGGCGTTCGTAGAAACCGCCGGTGTAACCCCGGTTGGCCAGGCCTTCCAGCTCGGACAGCAGGGTGGCGTCGAAGGGCCGGCCGGCCACCGCGTCGTCGATGGCCTGGCGGTAGGTCTGGCACACCCGGGCGACGTAGTAGGGCGACTTGGTGCGGCCCTCGATCTTGAGCGAATCGACGCCGATCTCCACCAGCCGGGCAACGTGCTCGATGGCGCGCAGGTCCTTGGAGTTGAGCACGTAGGTGCCGTGCTCATCCTCTTCCATGGGCATCAGCTCGCCGGGGCGCTGGCTTTCCTCGATCAGCCAGACCTGGCCGGCGGGGGCGGCGGCAGGCGGCGGTGCGGGGGGCGGTTGCAGCCGGGCCACGTCGCCGCTGGGCTGTTCCTCGCCGGGCAGCACTTTGTAGTCCCAGCGGCAGGAGTTGGTGCAGGTGCCCTGGTTGGCGTCCCGGTGGTTGAAGTAGCCCGAGAGCAGGCAGCGGCCCGAGTAGGCGATGCACAGGGCGCCGTGCACGAACACTTCCAGCTCGGTGTCCGGGCATTCCTGGCGGATTTCCGCCACCTCGTCGAGGGACAGCTCCCGGGACAGGATCACCCGTTCGACGCCGACGCTCTTCCAGAACTTCACCGCCGCGTAGTTCACCGTGTTGGCCTGGACCGACAGGTGGATCGGCAGCTCGGGCCAGGCCTCGCGCACCATGGCGATCAGCCCCGGGTCGGCCATGATCAGGGCGTCGGGCTGCAACGCCACCACCTCGGCCAGGTCCGCCAGGTAGGTCTTGACCTTGGCGTTGTGGGGGATGACGTTGCTCACCAGGTAGAAGCGCTTGCCCTGGGCGTGGGCGCCGGCGATGCCCCGGGACAGGGCGTCCAGGGTCGAGAATTCGTTGTTGCGGGTGCGCAGGCTGTAGCGCGGCTGGCCGGCATAGACCGCGTCGGCGCCGAAGGAAAAGGCGGTGCCGGCCATGGCCAAGGAGCCGGCGGGGGCCAGCAGTTCGGGGGCGCGGCGGGTGGTGGGTGGGGCGGCAGAAAGGGCGGCGGAAGGGGAGGGGCGGGGCACTGGGTTAGAATCCGGAAAAGCAAAAGCCGCAGCCGGCGGCATTCCCCGATCCGGGGCGCCGCGCCTGCGGTCCGACCAATTTTACCGCTCCCACCATGGCCGAAGACATCCTCATCAACTTCACCCCCCAGGAAACCCGCGTCGCGGTGATGCAGCAGGGGGTGGTGCAGGAACTGCACATCGAGCGCACCGCCAGCCGCGGCATCGTCGGCAACATCTACCTGGGCAAGGTGGTGCGCATCCTGCCGGGGATGCAGTCGGCCTTCATCGACGTGGGCCTGGAGCGCACCGCCTTCCTGCACGTGGCCGACATCCTGATGCCCCGGGAGCCCGGGGAGAATGGCAGCGGCCACGGGCACGGCGCGGCCAAGCCCATCGAGCGCATCCTGTCCGAGGGCCAGAGCCTCTTGGTGCAGGTGATCAAGGACCCGATCGGTACCAAGGGGGCGCGGCTGTCTACCCAGATCTCGATCGCCGGGCGGATGCTGGTGTACCTGCCTCAGGAAAAGCACATCGGCATCTCCCAGCGCATCGGCGACGAACAGGAACGCCTGGCCCTGAAGGGCCGCCTGACCCGCCTGGTGCCGGAGGACGAGCCCGGCGGCTTCATCGTCCGCACCATGGCCGAGGGCGCCACCGACGACGAGCTGGCCCGGGACATCGAGTACCTGCGCCGCATCTGGCGCGACATCCGCGACGCCGCGCGCAGTTCCGCGCCGCCGGCCCTGCTCTACCAGGAACTGTCCCTGGGCCAGCGGGTGCTGCGCGACTTCGTCAATCCGGAGACGGCGCGCATCGTCATCGACTCCCGGGAGAATTTCCAGAAGCTCACCCAGTTCGCCGAGGTGTATACCCCGACGGTGCTGGAGCTGCTCGAGCACTACACCGGCGAGCGGCCCCTGTTCGACCTGCACGGGGTGGAGGAGGAGATCGAGAAGGCCCTGGCCCGGCGCGTCGAGCTCAAGTCCGGCGGCTATCTGATCATGGACCAGACCGAGGCCATGACCACCATCGACGTGAACACCGGCGGCTTCGTCGGCCACCGCAACTTCGACGACACCATCTTCAAGACCAACCTGGAGGCGGCCCACGTCATCGCCCGCCAGCTGCGCCTGCGCAACCTGGGCGGCATCATCATCATCGACTTCATCGACATGGAGACCCCGGAGCACCGCGACGCGGTGCTGGCCGAGTTCAACAAGGCCCTGGCCCGGGACCACACACGCATGACGGTCAACGGCTTCACCGCCCTGGGCCTGGTGGAGATGACGCGCAAGCGCACCCGGGAATCCCTGGCCCACGTGCTGTGCGAGCCCTGTCCCACCTGCGGTGGCCGGGGCGAGGTGAAGACGGCGCGCACCGTCACCTACGAGATTCTGCGTGAGCTGCTGCGCGAGGCACGCCAGTTCAACGCCCGGGAATACCGGGTGATCGCCGCCCCGGCAGTGATCGACCTGTACCTGGACGAGGAGTCCCAGTCCCTGGCGATGCTCTCCGACTTCATCGGCAAGCCCATCTCGCTCCAGGCCGAGCCGGGCTATTCCCAGGAGCAGTACGACATCGTGCTGCTGTAAGCGCCATCGGGGCAGGGTGCCACGTCCTGCTTCCGCCGCAATGCAAACGCCCCGGAAGGCTCGGCCGTCCGGGGCGTTCGTTTTGGTGCGGCGGGTTGGCGCCGAGCGAGGCAGCCGGTTCAGGCGTGGGTGTGGCCTTCCTCGGCGAGGCGGTCGAGCAGGCCGAGCAGGTCACGGCTGGAGGCTTCCAGCTTGCTCATCTGCTGCACCACCTTGTCGTCGTCGTTGGCGGCCAAGGCGGCCACGGCCTGGCCGGCGTCGTGGTGGATCGCCTGCTGGGGGGCGGCCAGGGCGTTGAAGGCGGCCAGGTGGCCGAAGCGTTCGCGTCCCTCGCCGGTCAGCCAGCGGCCCAGGCGGCAATCTTCGGCCGTGCTCAGGGTCTGGGCGTTTTCGTCGGCCAGGGCGTGGTAGGCCTCCTGCTTGAACACCACCCGGTCCACCTTCATCAGCGAGATGAGGGCCCGGTTTTCCACGCCGGCGACCCGGCCGATCACCTCGGCGGAAGTTTCCGCCACTCGGGCGAAGCGCTGGCGGAAGTCTTCCACCGCGGTACGCACCGTCTCGGCCACCGAGCCGGCGCTGCCGGCCTCGCTGTGCATGGCCTCGATGCGCGCCGACAAGGTGCCGAGCACCTTTTGCACGTCGTCCACCGTGGTCTTGCTGCGGCTGGCCAGTTTGGTCACTTCGTCGGCGACCACGGCAAAGCCGCGGCCGGCCTCGCCGGCCCGGGCCGCTTCGATGGCGGCGTTGAGGGCCAACAGGTTGGTCTGCTCGGCAATGGCGGCGATGCCCGCCAAGGCCCGCTCGATGCCCTGCCATTCGTGGCGCAGGGCGTCGGCGGCGTCGCCGACGGTGGAAACCGTGGTGGCGATGGTGTCCAGATGGCCGCCCAGGTTTTCGCTCATCGTCAGGCTGGTGCGGGCCGAGTCGGCGTTTTCCCGGGCGATGTCGCTCACCGCGCCGACGGCGTCGGTGATGCGTTGCAGGTCGGTCTGGGTGGAGACCAGGTTGGCGCGCAGGTTGTCGGTGTTGAGGGTGTGCAGCTTCGACGACAGGCGGTTCTGGCGCACGTAGCGGTCGTTTTCGCCCATGGCCTGGACGGCCTTGGCCACGTTGTCGAGGGAGGTGGAGAACACCCCCGGCATGCCGCTGGAGATGGGCCGGCGGCTGTAGTCGCCGCCGCTGACACGGCGGAAGCTGGTGTTGATTTCCTTGAAGTAGGTCTCCACCAAGTCGAGGAAGTCGTTCAGCTCCCAGGCCACCAGGCCGATTTCGCCCAGGCCCCGGGTTTCCGTGGCGCGGTGGTGCAGTTCGCCCTGGCGGGCGTGGGCCAGCTGCTCGCGGATCACCATCAGCACCTGGAAGGGGCGGCGGGCGGCGCGGATGGCCACGGCGGTGATGGTCAGGGCCGCCACCGGGATGGCGGCTAGGGCGATCACGCAGTCCGGCAGCAGGTAGGCGGCCACCACGGCGGCGATCACCAGGAGGTTGAGGAAGACCAGCAGCAGCTTGAGCTGGGTGCTGAGGAAGGGGATGTTCTGGCGGTTGGCGCTCATTTGCCGCCCTCCAGGCCGTAGCCGGCGATGTCGAGGACGAAGCGCTCGTAGCTGACGCCCTGCTTGGCCAGCTCACCGGCCAGCCATTCCACCGATTTGTCCGGGCCGGCCTGTTTGCCGGCTTCCTGTTCGATGGCGCGCATGCGGGCGTACACCGGTTCGATGGCGGCGCGGGCCTCCTGGCGCAGGTGGCGGCGCACCGAGAAGTAGCCCTGGAGCTTGCCGCTGGCGTCGTAGTCCGGAGTGATGTTGGCGAACACCCAGTAGAAGCCGCCGCTGGCGGTGCAGTTCTTCACCGCGGCGAAGAATTCGTTGCCGCCGGCCAGGGTCTTCCACATCAGGCGGAAGGCGCCCCGGGGCATGTCCGGGTGGCGGATGATGTTGTGCGGGTGGCCGAGCAGGGCCGATTCCGGGGCGCCGACGATGCGCATGAAGGTGCGGTTGGCGTAGGTGATGCGCCCCTGGGGGTCGGTCTTGGTGATGATGACGTCGTCGGGCCGGACCGGGGTTTCCGGGCCGCCGCTGAAGGGAAAGGACACCATGGCGGGAGAGCGGGGTTCAGGTTAACTTTTTATTACTATGACTTTCAGCATAGCGCCGACGGCCGGGCGCGGCCTGACCTGGATCAAGGGTGGTGTGCGCCGCCCCGCCGCCGGGGCGGCCGCGCCCTTGAATGCAGCGCTTCAGCCGGCCTTGGGCAGGCGGCCCATCAGGTAGAACTCGTCGTTGGGGCGCATGCTGGTCATGTTGGCCAGCCGGTTGCTCATGGCGAAGAAGGCGGCGATGGCGCCGATGTCCCAGATGTCCTCGTCGCCAAAGCCGTGCGCGCGCAGGGCGGCGAGGTCGGCGTCGTCCACCTCCTGGGCGCGCAGGGCCACCTTCAGTGCGTAGTCGAGCATGGCGCGCTGGCGCGGGGTGATGTCGGCCTTGCGGTAGTTGATCGCCACCTGGTCGGCGATCTGCGGGTTCTTGGCGCGGATGCGCAGGATGGCGCCGTGGGCCACCACGCAGTACTGGCACTGGTTGGCGCCGGAGGTGGCGACCACGATCATCTCGCGTTCGGCCTTGGTCAGGCCGCCGTCCTTTTCCATCAGGGCGTCGTGGTAGGCGAAGAAGGCGCGGAACTCGTCGGGCCGGCGGCTCAGGGTGAGGAAGACGTTGGGCACGAAGCCGGCCTTCTCCTGCACGGCCAGGAGCTTGGTGCGGATGTCCTCGGGCAGGTCGGCCAGGTCGGGGACGCTGAAGCGGCTGATGGGGGCGGTCATGGTGGTTTGTCTCCGTATTGGTTGTGCTGATTGTCGTGCGAACTTGCCGAGCCCGCGCAAACGCGACGCCGCCCAGGGGGGCGGCGCCGGATGGTGCGTCCGGCCTTTTCGGGCCGGGGTCAATCGGGGGTCAGCCGCGGCTGCTACACATGGTGGTCGCCTCGCCCTCGATCACGGGCTTGCCGGCCACGGTGCAGACGGTTTGCAGCACGCAGCGCTTCTTGGCCACGTCCACTTCCTTGACGGTGACCGTGGCGGTGACCGTGTCGCCGGGGCGCACCGGAGCCTTGAACTTGAGGGTCTGGCCCAGGTAGATGGTACCGGGTCCGGGCAGCTTGTTGGCGAGCACTGCGGAGATGAAGCCGGCCGAGAGCATGCCGTGGGCGATGCGCCCGCCGAACATGGTGGTCTTGGCGAATTCCTCGTTGAGGTGCACCGGGTTGGTGTCCATGGACACTCCGGAGAACAGGATCAGGTCCGCTTCGGTGACGGTTTTGGCCAGGCTCGCGCTCATGCCGGGTTGCAGGTCTTCGATGTCGTAGCCGTTTTGGGCGTTCATGCGATGGTTTCCCTGAATTGAGCGGTAAAAGGTCAGAATTACGCAGTGACAGCCGACGCTGTCCTGGTCGATCATAACCCCGAACCCCATGACGTTTGTGTTGCACCGCCATATGGGTGGCCTTACTTCCTCTTTCCTCCACGGAGAAACGCACCATGACCCTGCTTGAAGATGAATCCGGCGCCGAGTTCGACAGCCTGTTGCCCCGGGTGGGCTTCACCCGGCGCGACTTCCTGGTCGGCAGCATCGTTGCCGGATTCGCCCTGGCCACCCAGCCGGTGATGGCCCAGACCGCCATCGACACCCCGGCCGACGGCCTGGTCACCGGCATCGAGCCCCTTGTCGGCGCCGACCGCCAGGCGGTGCCGGCCTACTACGCCCGGCCCGAGGGCAAGGGGCCCTTCCCGGTGGTGCTGGTGGCCTCCGAGATCTTCGGCGTGCACCACTACATCCAGGACGTGTGCCGGCGCCTGGCCCGCCAGGGCTACTTCGCCATCGCCCCGGACCTGTTCGTGCGCCAGGGCGACCCCACCAAGATCAGCAACGTGCAGCTGATCCTCGACAGCATCGTCGCCAAGGTGCCGGACGCCCAGGTGCTGGGCGACCTGGACGCAGCGGTGAAGTTCGCCACCACCCATGGCGGCGACGCCAAGCGCCTGTACATGACCGGCTTCTGCTGGGGCGGTCGCGTCACCTGGCTGTACGCCGCCCACAACCCCAAGCTGCGCGCCGCGGTGGCCTGGTACGGCAAGCTGGAAGGGGCGCCCAGCGCCCTCAATCCCAAGCAGCCGGTGGATCTGGCGCCGAACCTCACCGTGCCGGTGCTGGGCCTCTACGGCGGCAAGGACCAGGGCATTCCCCTGGACGACGTGGAAGACATGAAGGGGCTGCTGAAGAAGGGCGGCAGCGGCTCGGAGATCATCGTCTTCCCCGAGGCAGGCCACGCCTTCCACGCCGACTACCGGCCCAGCTACCGCCAGGCCGAAGCCGAGGAGGGCTGGAAGCGCCTGCTCGACTGGTTCGCCCGCCACGGCAGCGGCCGGGGCTGATCCGGCACGGCAAGCCAGGGTCTGCCTTGGGGCGGGCCGGCAATGCAAAACGGGGGCCGCGGCCCCCGTTTTTTCATCCGCGCCGCCCGCGTCGGCGCAGCCCCGTCAGGCGATGCCGGTGCAGACGTACTTCACTTCCAGGTACTCCTCCAGGCCGTAGTGGGCGCCCTCCCGGCCCAGGCCGGACTGCTTGACGCCGCCGAAGGGAGCCACCTCGTTGGAGATGAGGCCGGTGTTCACGCCCACCATGCCGTACTCCAGGGCTTCCGCCACCCGGTGGCAGCGGCCCACGTCGCGGCTGTAGAAGTAGGCGGCCAGGCCGTACTCGGTATCGTTGGCCAGGCGCACCGCCTCGTCCTCGCTAGTGAAGCGGAACAGGGGGGCCACCGGGCCGAAGATTTCTTCCCGGGCCAGGCGCATCGCCGGGGTCACGTCGGCCAGCACCGTGGGTTGGAAGAAATGGCCGTTCCGGGCCCATTCGTCGGCGACCCGACTGCCGCCGGCAACCACCCGGGCGCCTTTGGCCCGGGCGTCGGCCACCAACTCCTCGACCTTGGCCAGGCCGGCGGCGTCGATCAGGGGCCCCTGCTGAACCCCCACCTCGGCGCCGTCGCCCACTTTGAGGGCGCCGGCCTTGGCCGCCAGGGCGGCGGCGAAGCGTTCGTAGATGCCGTCCTGGACCAGCACCCGGTTGGCGCAGACGCAGGTCTGGCCGGCGTTGCGGTACTTGGCCACCATCAGGCCCTCCACCGCCGCATCCACGTCGGCGTCGTCGAAGACGATGAAGGGGGCGTTGCCGCCCAGTTCCAGGGACAGCTTCTTCAGGGTCGGGGCGCTCTGGGCCATGAGCAGGCGGCCCACGGCGGTGGAACCGGTGAACGACAGCTTGCGCACCACCGGGCTGGCGGTCAGCTCGGCGCCGATGGCCGGAGCGTCGGCGCCGTCGCCGGTGACCACGTTGAACACCCCGGCGGGCAGGCCGGCCCGGCCGGCCAGTTCGGCCAGGGCCAGGGCGGTGAGGGGCGTCTGTTCCGCCGGCTTGACCACCACCGGGCAGCCGGCGGCCAGGGCCGGGGCCACTTTGCGGGTGATCATGGCGGCCGGGAAGTTCCACGGCGTGATCGCCGCGCACACCCCCACCGGCTGCTTGATCACCGCCAGGCGCTTGTCCGGGGCGGTGGTGGGGATGGTCTCGCCGTAGGCGCGCTTGCCTTCCTCGGCGAACCATTCGACGAAGGAGGCGGCGTAGGCCACCTCGCCCCGGGCCTCGGCCAGGGGCTTGCCGCCCTCGGCGGTGATCAGCCGGGCCAGATCCTCGGCGTGGGCGTTCATCAGTTCGAACCAGCGGCGCAGCACCTGGCCCCGCTCCTTGGCGGTGCGGGCGCGCCAGGCCGGCCAGGCCACCTCGGCGGCGGCGATGGCGCGGCGGGTTTCGGCCGCGCCGCACCGGGGAATGCGGGCCAGGACCGTGCCGTTGGCCGGGTTGGCCACCGGGTAGGTGGCGGCGCTGTCGGCCCCGATCCACTGGCCGTCCACGTAGGCGAGCTGCTTGAACAGGTGGTTGTCCTGCAGCGTGAGATTTTCGCTCATGACTTGATTTTTCCGTTGGGTAGGCGCGATTATTAACAAATCACTTTAAGAAGACTGCTCCCGACCATGGCTCTCGACCCCGTCTGTCGCGCTTTTCGGGCCGTCTGGCGCCTGTCCGCCCTGCTGGCGGCGCTGGGCCTGGCGGCCTGCGGCACGCCCGGCCCCCGGCCGGTGGAGGCTTCCCGCTCCACTATAGCGCACCCCTCCCGGGAGGTTTCGCCCCTGGCCCAGGAGGTGGTGTTCTACGCCCTGGGCCTGCTCGACACCGGTTATCGTTTCGGCGGCAAGAACCCGGAGGCGGGGCTCGATTGCAGCGGCATGGTCAGCTACATCTACGACCGGGCCGCCGGCCTGCGCCTGATGGGCTCCGCCGCCGACCTGGCCCAGCGGGGCCGTCCGGTGGGCGGTTCCGACCTACGTCCGGGGGATCTGGTGTTCTTCAACACCCTCAACCGGCCCTATTCCCACGTGGGCATCTACATCGGCGACAACCGCTTCGTCCACGCGCCCAACTCCCGTGGCAAAATCCGGGTGGACCGCCTGGACGCGCGCTACTACGCCGAGCGTTTCGAAGCCGCCCGCACCATGTTCGACTGAGCGTGCCCGGGCGGGCGGCCGTCGCCATAAAAAACGGGCAGAGGGATGAAGCGGTGCTCGCACCGTCCACAAACTGCCATCTGGAGACAGCTTCATGACCATCCCCGCCGCCTTCCGCGGACGGATGACGGTGCCCGCCATCGTCGCCCCGATGTTCCTCGTGTCCGGCCCGGACCTGGTGTCCGCCGCCTGCCGCGCCGGCATCGCCGCCTCTTTCCCGAGCCTCAACGCCCGGCCCCTGGCCACCCTGGACGCCTGGTTCGGCCAGCTCAACGAGACCCTGGACGAGACCCACGCCCCTTACGGCGTCAACCTCATCCTGCATCCGTCCAACACCCGCCTGGCCGACGACCTGGCCCTGGTGGTCAAGCACAAGGTGCCCTTCGTCATTACCAGCCTGGGCAACCCGGCGCGGGTGGTGGAGGCGGTGCACGCCTACGGTGGCGTGGTGTTCTCCGACGTGATCCACGCCTACCACGCCAAGAAGGCCATCGAGGCCGGCGTGGACGGCATCATCGCCGTGGGCGCCGGCGCCGGCGGCCATGCCGGCACCCAGAGCCCCTTCGCCCTGATCCGCGAGATCCGCGAATTCTGGAACGGCACCCTGATCCTGGGCGGCGCCATTTCCGACGGTGCCAGCATCCGCGCCGCCGAAGTGCTCGGCGCCGACTTCGCCTACATGGGCACCCGCTTCATCGCCACCCAGGAGTCCATGGCCCAGCCGGCCTACAAGGACATGCTGACCACCGCCGGGCCCCGCGACATCGTCTATACCCCGGTCGTGTCCGGCACCAATGCCAACTTTCTCTGGCCCAGCCTGGAGAAGGCCGGCTACACCCAGGAAAGCCTGGCCGCCGGCGGCAAGCCGGCCAACCACGACTACGCCGACGAGGCCAAGGCCTGGCGCGACGTGTGGAGCGCCGGCCACGGCGTCGCCAACATCCACGACGTGCCCACGGTGGCCGAGTTGGCCGCCCGGCTGGCGGAGGAATACCGGCTGGCCTGCGCCCTGCCGCTGTCGCCGGCTCTGCGCTCCCCGGTCTGAACGGCTTGCCGGGAAACCTCGGCAACGGAACGAGAAAGGCGGGCGCAAGCCCGCCTTTTTCGTCGCCCTTTTCCTTGCTCTTTCCCTAGCACCACTTCGGTGCTAGGGTGGCGGTCTTCCACCTTGCCGCCGGCATGGGCCCGCCCCCGCCGCGATCCACGCAAGCAACCCTGCGTCCAGCCGCCGCCCATGCACGCCATCGACGAAAGCCAGATCGACACGCTCCTGAAGGGCGTCCAGATTCCTCCCTGCCCTGCCGTCCTTACCCAGCTGTCCCGGGAAATGGAGCAGGAGGACCTCAACCTGCAACGCATCGGCCGCCTGATCAGCCAGGACGTGGCCCTGGCCGCCGGGGTGCTGAAGATCGCCAACTCGCCCCTGTTCGGCGGCCGCCAGGTGGGCTCGGTCGGCGAGGCCCTCAACCTGCTCGGCCTGAAGAACGTCTTCAACCTGGTGGTGAGCCAACTGGTGCGGACCAGCCAGGCCGCCGGCCCCCGGGCCCCGACCATGGCCCGCTTCTGGGACAGTGCCGCCTATTCGGCCAGCGTCTGCGCCCTGCTGGCGGCGCAACTGCCCGGCTCGTCCCGGGAAAACGCCTACTCCTTCGGCCTGTTCCACGATTGCGGCATCCCGCTGCTGATGCAGAAGTACCCGGACTACAAGGACGTCCTCAAGCAGGCCAATACTGCCGAGGGGCTGCGCTACACCCAGGTGGAGGATGGGGCCTACGGCACCAACCACGCCGTGGTGGGCTACCTGTTCGCCCGCCAGTGGGGGCTGGCCGACGTGATCTGCCAGGCCATCCTGTCGCACCACGACTTCGTCTCCCTCGACCATGAGGCCGGGCTGTCCGACGAAGCCTGCACCCTGATCGCCATCAACCTGCTGGCCGAGCGCATCGTGAACCTGTTCCTGCGGGTCAACGACGAGGCCGAGTGGGACAAGGGCAAGCAGGCCGTGTGCGCCTTCTTCGGCCTGTCCGAGCAAGATCTGGACGACATCGTGGACGACACCCTGGTGCGCCTGGAGAAGACCCGCGCCGTGAAGGTAGCCTGATCCGGAGTCTGGAACCGGCCGCTTTGGGCGGCCCCCGTGCCGGGCAATGGCGGGGGGCAAAAAATGAAAAGGGCGGCCTAAGGCCGCCCTTGTACTTTTGGGGCTCTACCCGTCAGAGCAGGAACAGGGTGGCCAGGCCGAGAAAGATGAAGAAGCCGCCGGAGTCGGTGACGGCGGTGATCATCACGCTGGAGCCCACCGCCGGATCGCGGCCCAGGCTCGCCAGGGTGACCGGGATGGCCACGCCGACGGTGGCCGCCAGCAGCAGGTTGAGGGTCATGGCCGAGGTCATCACCAGGCCCAGGGCGGGGGAGCCGTAGAGCACCCAGGCCAGCACGCCGAGCAGGCCGCCCCACACCAGGCCGTTGATCAGGGATACCCCCATCTCCTTGCGGTACAGGCGCCGGGCGCGGTCGGTGGACAGCTGGCCCAGGGCCAGGGCGCGCACGATCATGGTGATGGTCTGGTTGCCCGAGTTGCCGCCGATGCCGGCGACGATGGGCATCAGGGTGGCCAGGGCCACCAGCTTCTCGATGGAGCCCTCGAACAGGCCGATCACCCGGGAGGCGACGAAGGCCGTCACCAGGTTGATGGCCAGCCAGGCCCAGCGGTTCTTCACCGAGTTCCACACCGGGGCGAAGATGTCCTCCTCCTCGCGCAGGCCGGCCTGGGCCAGCTGCTCGCTCTCGCTTTCCTCGCGGAAGTAGTCGAGTACGGCAGCCACGGCGAGCCGCCCCACCAGCTTGCCCTCGGCGTCCACCACCGGGGCGGACACCAGATCGTAGCGGTCGAAGGCCTCGGCCGCGTCGTCGGCCGGGTCGTTGGGGGTGAAGCGCAGGGCGTCGCTGCGCATCACCGCCGTGACCTCGGTCTCGGGTTCGGTGACGAGCAGGCGGGAGAGGGACAGCACCCCCTTGAGCAGGTCGTTGCGGTCCACCACGAACAGCTGGTCGGTGTGGTCGGGCAGTTCGTCGAAGCGGCGCAGGTAGCGGAACACCACTTCCAGGGTGACGTCCTCGCGCACCGTCACCATGTCGAAGTCCATCAGCGCCCCCACCGTGCCTTCCGGGTACGAGAGGGCGGCGCGCAGTTGTTCCTGCTCTTCCCGGGGCAGGGTCTGGAACAGGTTCTGCACCACCTCCCGGGGCAGGTCCGGTGCCAGGTCGGCCAGTTCGTCCGCATCCAGGGACTGGGCGGCGGCCTCCAGCTCGGCCGGGGCCATGGAGGCGATCAGGGTTTCCCGTACCGCGTCCGAGACTTCGAGCAGGATTTCGCCGTCCCGCTCCGCCTTGACCAGGTTCCACACCACCAGGCGGTCGTCCAGGGGCAGGGCTTCCAGGATGGTGGCGACGTCCGCCGGGTGCATCTTGTCGAGCTTGCCGCGCAGTTCGGCCAGGTGGCGCTTGTGCACCATGGATTCGACCAGATCGTGGCGGGGCATTTCCTGGCGGTGCACCAGGTCTTCCACCAGGCGGTGCCGGGCAAGCAGGGTCTGCACCTCGGACAGGCGCGTCTGCAGCGCGTCGGCGTCTCCCAGGGGCGTCGGCTCGTGGTCGTTGTTGAAGGGCGGCATGGCGGGCCTGGGCGGAGGGAAGAAAGGGACGGCGGGGTGCCCAGGATTCTAGCACCGGGGCGGCGACAGAATTTTGACACCGGCCAGGGCGAAGAGGCGCGCCGTTGCTGGGGCTGGGGCGAGGTCGCCGCGGGGGCCGCGCCGGTCGCGGCACGGCGGACCAGGGGAGCGGAAAACAAGGCAGGGCGCGGAGTTCCGGCCGGTGGGGCTATCCGCGCCCCCGGGTCAGGGGATTTCCGCCGCCGGCATGCGCGCCTGGATGATGGCCGTCTTGCGCCCCAGCCCGGGGGCGCCCCGGTTGCGGTCGTAGAAGCGGGGGTTGGGCACCATCCCCGCCAGGCGGGCGGCCTGTTCGCTGCCCAACTGGGCGGCGGAGAGTCCGTAGTAGTGGCGGGCGGCGGCCTCGGCGCCGAACACGCCGTTGCCCCACTCGATGACGTTGAGGTAGACCTCGAAGATGCGCCGCTTGTCCCAGACGGCCTCGATCATCAGGGTGATCAGCGCCTCCTCGGCCTTGCGCCAGGGGGTCTTGTCCGGGCTGAGGAACAGGTTCTTGGCCAGCTGCTGGGAGATGGTGGAGCCGCCGGCCACCACTTTCCCGCGCCGCTGGTTCTTCTCCAAGGCCTTCTGGATGCCTTCCCAGTCGAAGCCTTCGTGATCGACGAAGCGGGCGTCCTCGGCAGCGATGATGGCGCGCTTGAGGTTGGGCGAGATGCGGGCGTAATCGACCCACTGCTTCTTCAGTTGGGCCTTGGGGTCCTTCGCGCGCAGCTCGGCGAGGCGGATTTCCATGAAGCGGGTCATGTCTGGATTGACCCAGTTCCACCACAGCACCCAACCGAACAGCCACAGCTGGTAGAGGAGCACCACGGCCACCAGGGCGACGACGCCCCGTCTCAGCCAGCGCAGCAGGAACAGCATGGGGGACTTGGGATCAGGCCGGGCGCAGCAGGCGGCGCACGGCGGCGGTGTCGGGGCGCACCCCGCGCCACAGGGCGAAGGCCTCGGCGGCCTGCTCCACCAGCATCCCCAGCCCGTCGGTGCAGATCGCCGCGCCGAGCTGGCGGGCCTGGGCGAGGAAAGGCGTGTCGGCGCCGTACATCATGTCGTAGGCGACGCCGCCCGGGGCGTACAGCCCGGCGGGCAGGGGCACCGGCTCGCCTTGCAGGCTGGCGCTGGTGGCGTTGATGACCACGTCGAAGCGGCGCCCCGCCAGGTCGGCGAAGGCGCAGGCGCTGACCTGGGCCCGGGGATGGCTGGCGGCCACCAGTTCCACCAGGGTTTGGGCCTTGGCCACGGTGCGGTTGGCGATGGCCAGTTCGGCCGGGCCGGCATCGAGCAGGGGCCCCAGGGCGCCCCGGGCGGCGCCGCCGGCGCCGAGCAGCAGGATGCGCTTGCCGGCCAGGGACACGCCGAGGAAATCGGTCAAATCGCGCACCAGGCCCACTCCGTCGGTGTTGTCGCCGAGCACGGGCACGCCGTCCATGCCGAAGGCCAGGGTGTTCACCGCCCCGGCCAGTTGCGCCCGGGGGGTGAGCCGGTTGCCCGGGGCGCCGGCCAGCCGGTAGGCGTCTTCCTTGAACGGCACGGTGACGTTGGCGCCCCGGCCGCCTTCGGCGACGAAGGCTTGCACCGCCGCGGCAAAGCCGTCGGCTGCGTCGATGGGCGCCAGACGGGCCTCGTAGGTCAGGTCCTGGCCGGTGGCGGCGGCGAAGGCGGCGTGGATGGCGGGGGACTTGGAGTGGCCGATGGGGTTGCCAAAGACGCAGTAGCGGTCGGTCATGGCGGACGTGGGAACGTGGTTATTTGGACTGGAGCTGGTCGCCCTGGGTGAAGGACCAGGTGCGGGTGATGTAGAGCAGGTCGGTGTCGCGGCGGATTTCCGGGGGGAAGGGCGCGTAGGGACCGGCGAGCTGGACGATGCGCCGGGCGGCCTCGTCCAGCACCTTGAAGCCCGAGGGGCGGTTCAGCTCCACGTCGTGGACGGTGCCGTCGGGCTTGATCACCACGGTCATCACCAGGGTGCCGTAGGTGCGGCCCTTGGCGGCATCCGGGTAGTTGAGGGTGCCGACTTTCTCCACCTTCTGCCGCCAGGCTTCCACGTAGCTGGCGAAACGGTATTCGGCGGTGCGGGCGCCGACGAACTGCTTGCGCGGCATCTTGTTGTAGTCGTCCACATGGCGGTCGATCTCGCCCAGGGTGCGGGCCATGGCCAGGGCGCTGCTGGCCAGGTCCTTGCCCGACACAGGGGACGGGGGCGGCGCGTCCGGCGCGGTTTCCCGGGCCTCACGGGCGGTGCTGGCCGGGGACTTGCGGGCCTGGCTCAATAGCGCCCGTTGGGACGCTTCCAGCTCCTGGACGCGGCGCTGCTTGCGCTCCAGCTCGTTGCCGTCCCGGTGTTCCGGCGCCGGGGGCAGGGGCGTCTTGGCGCGGCGCTCCTGTTCGGTGTTGCCGCCGCCGTCCAGGTTGTTCTGGGCCAGGGCCTGGGCGTTGCTGGGCGGTCGCTTTGACTTGGCATTGACCAGCACGATGTCCAGGGCCTTGTCGCGCAGGGCCCGGGAGGCGTCGGGGAACTGGAAGTGCAGCGACAGCAGCACGGCGTGGAGCAGCACCGACGCGCCGATGCCGACCATCAGCGGCCGGGAACTGGCGGCCGGCGGCATGGGGGCAAAGGGCAGGGCGGTGCTGTTCATCTCAGGCGGCTCCGTCGGCTTGGGCGGGTTGGAGGGCGTCGGGCGCTGCCGCTTCCCCCGGTGCGGCGGTGGCAGCGGGCGCCGCTTCCACTTCTTCCCCGGCGTCCCCATCGTCCCCATCCAGGTCGGCCGGCAGGACCTCGGCGGTGGCGCCCAGGGCGGCGACGAAGCGGAAGTCCAGGGTCAGGTCGAGCAGGTCGGTCTTGTCCACCGCCAGGGTCACCCGGGAGCCCGGGGCCAGCTCGGGCAGGGAGGGCACCCGGTGCAGGCCGGGTAGGCGGTCCACCTTCACCAGGTTTTCCTTGCGCACCGTGGCGTCCAGCTGGGCGATACCCTCCTGGGCCAGCCAGCGGATCACCCAGTAGCGCTCCATGCCGCGCTGGAAGTCGGCGTAGGCGGCGTAGGTCAGCTCGAAGTCACGCATGGCGGCGAAGAGCACGTCGGACTTGCCCGAGAAGGTCGGGGGCTTGCCGCTCACGGCGGCCATCAGCTGCCACTGGTTGACCAGGTCCACGTAGCGGCGCAGGGGCGAGGTGCTCCAGGCGTAGCAGTCCACCCCCAGGCCCTCGTGGGGCAGGGGCGAGGTGGTCATGCGCACCTTGCCGCCGACCTGGGCCCGGTACAAGGCGGGAATCTTCTGGTCGGCGAGCAGCCGGCCCCAGGTGGAGTTGGCGACGATCATCAGCTCGGCCACCAGCTTGTCCAGAGGGCTGCCCCGGGGGCGCTCGCTGATATGCACCCGGCAGCCGTCCGGATCGTTCTCCAGGTCGCCCTCGATGTCGAAGTTGTAGTCGTTGACGCCCTGGGTGGCCGAGGGCTTGCCGCGCCGGCCCTCGCAGGCGCAGGCGAAGTGGTAGAGGGTGAGCAGCTCGTCGCGGAAGGGGAACTCGGCCAGACCGCCAGCCAGGGTTTCGGCGTTGAACAGGGGCTCCACATCCTGGTGGCGCAGGTTGGTGGCGATCGGCACCACCTCGCAGCGGGACTCGTGGGAGAGGATCTCCCAGGTGTCGGAGACGGTCAGGTAGAGCGACAGGGCCGGGCAGTCGCGGCCGCCGTAGAGGGTGAAACGGTCCACCACTTCGCTGGGCAGCATGGTGATCTTGTTACCCGGCATGTACACCGTGGACAGGCGCTTGCGCGCCACCCCGTCGAGGGGCGAACCCAGGCCGAACCCCAGGCCCGGCGCGGCGATGTGGATGCCGATGCGCCAGCCGATGCCGGGCAGGGGCGTCACCGACAGGGCGTCGTCGATCTCGGTGGTGGCGGCGTCGTCGATGGAGAAGGCCTGGACCTCGGCCCGGGGTAGGTCGTCCGGGGCGTGGGGAATCTCGATCTCGGGGAAACCGGTGCCCTGGGGGAACTGGTCGAACAGGAAGCGCTTGTAGTGCAGCTCGTAGGCCGAGCGGAAGGCACCGGCGGCGAACAGCAGGGCCTGGGCCGACTTGCCGCTGCGCTCCATGGCGGCCTCCAGGGCCTTCACCTCGGGACGGTTACGGTCCGGCTTGAACAGCAGGGCGTCCACCTGGTTGCGGAACTCGTCGGGCAGGGTGCCGGCGGCGATCTCGCCGGCCATGCGTTCGATGGCTTCGGCTTGCAGGCGCTTCTTCTCGGCGCCGGCCAGGGCGGCCTTGAGGATATCCGGCGGGGCCTTGCGGAAGCGGCCGCGGCCCTTGCGGTGGAAGTAGATCGGGGCGGCTTGCAGGGCCAGTAGCACGGCGGTGGCTTCCACCGCGCCGGGGGCGTGGCCCACGTAGTCCTGGGCGAACTCGGCGAAAGCGAATTCGCCCTCGCCGGCGCATTCCCACAGGAATTCCGGGTCGATGCCGGCGGCCTCGCTCTCGGCCAGGCCGAGCAGGGCCGTGGGCGACGGCTCCTTGAAGCGCAGCAGCACGTTGGCGGCCTTGATCTTGGAACGCTTGCCCGAGGCCGACTCCACCTGCAGTGTGGCGTCGTTGTCGGCAAGCACGGAACCGGCCTTGAAGGCGCCGTCTTCTTCAAACAGGATAAACATCCGCGGATTATACCTTTGCCGCCGGGCCGTTCCCGCCCTCGTGTGACGCGGCAATCCCCGCGAACTCAAGGAGTTGGGGAATCATTTCGGGAAAGCGGGTGAAGCTGTGGTCGCCGCCGTCGAACACCCGCTGCGCGGCCCCGGCGTAGCGGGCCACCGCCTCCCGGTAGTCGAGCACCTCGTCGCCGGTTTCCACCAGCAGCAGGTAGCGGGACGGGGTGATGCGGGGTGCCTGCAAGGCTTCCAGCTCGGCGATGTGGGCGGCGGTGAACACGAATACCTCGCCGGTGTACAGGTTGGTCTGGGGCCCCAGGTAGTCGGCCAGGGAGGTGGGGGCGGCCACCGCCGGGTTGATCAGGATGGCCTTGAGGCCGTGCTTTTCCGCCAGCCAGGTGGCGTAGTAGCCCCCCAGGGAACTGCCGGCCAGCACCACCGGGCGGCCGGCCGCCTGGGCCTGCTGGATCAGCGCTTCGGCCAGGGCGATGGCCTCTGCCGGCCGGTCGGGCAGCGTCGGGCAGACGAACGCATCGGCCAGGCCCCGGGCGGCCATCGCCTCGCCGAGCAGGCGAGCCTTCCAGGACTGGGGTGAGGAGCGGAAACCGTGCAGATACAGGAGCATGGGAGGCATGACGAATCTCGGGGAATGGGGGGGGCTGGGGCGGGCCGGGGCGTCCGGACCGGATTATTTGGCGGCGAAGCGGTGCGGAGCCAGGGCGGGGAGATCGCCGGCCAGGGCCGCCAGGGCATCCCGGACGGCGGGGTCGTTGCCCAGCTGGGCGGCCCAGAAGGCGGTGGACAGGGCGAGCAGCCAGGGCTGGAACGGTGGGGCGCTCCTTGCCGAGCCCGCCGCGACCGCCTCGCCGGCGAAGTCCGGGTGGCGCCCGTCGGCGGCGACGAACAGGTACTTGCCGCCCGCCGGCATGTGCTCGAAGGGCAGGCAGCGGTTGGCGGCGTCGATGTCGCCGCGCAACAGGCCCGCATCCTGGGTGCCGGTCAGGGACATGAAGGGGGCGGCCACTCCGGCAAAACGCGCGGCCAGGGGCAGCGGGTTGGCCCGGGCCGAGGGGGAGAAGGCCAGGGCGGCCCCCAGGTTCGCCACCGGGGCGTGGAAGATGTTGGCGGCGCTGGCGGGTGCGCCCGATGCGGCGGCACTCGGATGAGCCGCCTCGGCCGGGGCCAGGTCGTCGTGGATGCGCCGCTCGCCGGCCAGGGCCTGGACGGTGACGCCGCCGAAGGAGTGGCCGGCAACTCCAATAGGGACGGGCGTTTCCAGAGGGGTGGTCTGGAGATCGGCCACCAGCGCGGCGATCAGGGCATGCATCTCGGCAACCCGCGTCCGTAGTGCCTTTGCGGCCAGGGCCTCGCGCAGGGCCCGGCGCAGTTGTAAGGGCGAGCCGTCGATCGGCCGTTCGTGGCGGTGGGTCAGGGCCACGCCGAGAAAACCGTGGCTGGACCAGTGGGACAGCCAGGCGGCGCCGGAGCGGCGATCCCCGCCCAGGCCGTGGGAGTAGGCGATGACGCCGCGCAGGGGGAGGAGGCCGTCGGGCCGGGGCCGGTAGGCGCGGATCGCCAGGGGGGCGTCCGGGGTGAGCCCGGGAACCTCGCCGTCCTCCACCGCTACTGCCCAGGGGCCGGGGGCGGCCCAGGGCGCGAGGGCGGCGGGCAGTGCCGGCTGAGGCGGGGCCCCGTCCGGCGCCGCGGTGCCGGTCAGCCCGCCGACCAGCTCACCGCTCCCATCTGCCAGGTGGCCAGCACGACGATACCGAAGACGATGCGGTACCAGGCGAACACGGTGAAATCGTGGCTGGCGATGTAGCGCAGCAGCCAGCGCACGCACAGGAAGGCCGAGACGAAGGCGGCGACGAAGCCCACCACCCACATGCCCAGGTCGTCGGCGGAGAGCAGGGCCCTTTCCTTGTACAGCTCGTACAGGGTGGCCATGGTCAGGGTGGGAATGGCGAGGAAGAAGGAGAACTCGGTGGCAGCCTTGCGCGACAGGCCGAAGAACAGGCCGCCGATGATGGTGGCGCCGGAGCGGGAGGTGCCCGGGATGAGGGCCAGGGCCTGGGCGAAGCCGAGCTTGACGGCGTCGACCACGGTCAGGTCTTCCACTTCCTGGACGCGCACCGTGTGGCGGCGCTTTTCCGCCCACAGGATGATCAGGCCGCCGACGATGAAGGCCGTGGCCACCGTCACCGGGTTGAACAGGTGGGCCTTGATCGCCTTGCCCACGGCCAGGCCGATCAGGGCCAGGGGCAGGAAGGCCACCGCCAGGTTGAGCACGAAGCGCTGGGCCCAGGTCTGGCCCAGGCTGCCGAGCACGTGGACGATGCGCGCCCGGTATTCCCAGCACACCGCCAGGATGGCGCCGGACTGGATGACGATCTCGAACAGCTTGCCCCGGTCGTCGTTGAAGTTGAGCAGGTCGCCGGCCAGGATCAGGTGGCCGGTGGAGGAAATGGGCAGGAATTCGGTGAAACCCTCGACCAGGCCGAGGATGAGGGCTTTGAGCAGGAGCAGGAGGTCCATGGGGGGCCGGGGGCGAAGGCCGTAAATGAAAGGCGACGATTATACCGGCAGGCCCGCCCCGGCTCCCGGCCCCGGAGCTGACCCGGTGCGGGACCGGGCTATCAGCCGGGCCGGCCGGTATCGAACAGGTGCGGCGCTTCCGCCGGGGCGCAGCGCCAGTACTGGGGCGGGGCGCTCACCCGGGCGCCCAGGGCCTGGGCGGCGTGCCAGGGCCAGCGCGGGTCGTAGAGAATGCCCCGGGCCAGGGCCACCAGGTCGGCGCTGCCCTCGGCCACCACCCGCTCCGCCTGGTGCGGGTCGGTGATCAGGCCCACGGCGATGGTCGGCAGTCCGGTCTCGGCCTTGATGCGGGCGGCGAAGGGCAGCTGGTAGCCGGGCTCGGCGGGAATCTGCTGCCGGGAATCCAGGCCGCCGCTGGAAACGTGGATGAAGTCGGCGCCCCGGGCCTGCAACGCCCGGGTGAATTCGACGCTCTCGTCCACGCTCCAGCCGCCTTCCACCCAGTCGGTGGCGGAGATGCGCGCCCCCAGGGGCTTGCCCGCCGGCCAGGCGGCGCGCACCGCGTCGAACACCTCCAGGGGAAAGCGCATGCGGTTGGCCAGGGAGCCGCCGTAGGCGTCGTCGCGCTGGTTCGACAGCGGCGAGAGGAATTGGTGCAGCAGGTAGCCGTGGGCGGCGTGCAGCTCCACCAGGTCGAAGCCGAGCCGGTCGGCGCGCCGGGCGGCGGCCACGAAGGCGTCGCGAATGCGCGCCAGCCCGGCGGTGTCCAGGGCCGCCGGCGGTGCTTCGCCGGGCCGGCCGGCCAGGGCCGAGGGCGCCAGGGGCAGCCAGCCGCCCTCGGCCCGGGAAAGCTGGCGGATGCCGGTCCAGGGCGCCGAACTGCTGCCTTTGCGCCCGGCGTGGGACAGCTGGATGCCCAGGGCGATCGGGGAGTGGCGGCGCAGGGCGGCCAGCACCCGAGCGAACGCGGCTTCGTTGCCGTCGCTCCACAGGCCGGCGCAAAAGGGCGAGATGCGTCCCTCCGGCGTTACCCCGGTGGCCTCGACGATGAGCAGCCCGGCGCCGCTCAGGGCCAGGTTGCCCAGGTGCATCAGGTGCCAGTCGCCAACGTTGCCGTCCTCGGCCGAGTACTGGCACATGGGGGCGATGACGATGCGGTTGGCCAGGGTCAGGCGGCCCAGGGCGAGGGGAGTGAACAGGCGGGGAGCGCTCATGGGAATCCTCGACGTGGCGAAGCCGGCGCCGCGCGCGGTGGCGGCGTGGCGGGTGAGGGTGATAGGGAGGTCAGTCGGGCCGGGTCAGGGCTTCCAGCTCGGTCAGCCAGGCCAGGGCCGCTTCCCGGCTGTCGCCGCACATTTCCGTCGACGGTTGCAGTCCGCCGCAGCAGGCTGGCCGCTCGGGGCGGCCGAACAGGGCGCAGCCCAGATCGGCGGTGAGCTGGACGCAGGGCACTCCGGCGGGCTTGCCCCCGGGCATGCCGGGGATCGGTCCGGCGATGGAGGGGGCGATGCAGCAGGCGGCGCAGTGAGGACGACAGGCGGGACGGCAGTTCATGGCGGCCATGATACCCGGCCCGCCGCAACGCCCGCGCGGGCGGGGGGTCAGGCGCCGTTGCCCGGGGCGCGCAGGGGCAGGGTGAGGGTGAAGCAGGTGCCCTGGCCCGGCACGCTGGTCACGGTGAGGCTGCCGCCGAGCAGTTCGGTGGTCAGGTGGTGGGCCAGGTGCAGTCCCAGGCCGGTGCCGCCCTGGCTGCGCCGGGTGGTGACGAAGGGGTCGAAGATCCGTTCGAGCTGGTCCGGGGCGATGCCGGTACCGTTGTCGCGGATCGTCACTTCGATCTGGCCGCCGTCCGGCAGGCGCCGGGCGGCGATGCGCACCTCGCCGCTGCCCTGGTTGGGGAAAGCATGGGTGAGGGCGTTGCCCACCAGGTTTTCCAGGGTCTGGCCGAGGGGGCCGGGGTAGCTTTCCAGGATCAGGTCGGCGGGGATGTCGGTGACCAGGCTGTGGGGGCTGGTCTTGAAGCGGGTGCGCAGGATGTGCAGGGTGTCGTCCACCGCGTCGGCCAGGGTGAAGCTGCGCCGTTCCACCGAGGCCCGGTCCACCGCCAGCTGCTTGAACAGGCGGATCAGGCCGGCGGCCCGCCCCAGGTTGTGGCCGATCATGCGGCTGCCCTCGGCGACCTGGGCCAGGAACTCGGCAAGGGTGGAGCGGCGCAGGCCGGCGGCCAGTTCCTGGTCCAGGGCTTCCCGGGCTTTTTCCAGGGTGGAATTGGCGACCACGGCGGCGCCGATGGGGGTGTTCAGCTCGTGGGCCACCCCGGCCACCAGCAGCCCCAGGGACGAGAGCTTTTCGGCCCGCACCAGCTCGGTCTGCATGGCCTGCTGCCGTTCCAGGGCATCGCTCAGGGAAGCGTTGGCGGTGTTCAGCTCGTCGCTGCGCCGGCGCAGCCGGGCCAGGGCCTGGTTGCGCTCGTGGGTGGCGAGGACGACCCGGGCGGTGAACAGGCTGATCATGCCGAGCAGCAGGATGGCAATCAGCACGCAGCGCAGCAGGATGCCCTGGCGCAGCTCGTCGATGATGTCCTGGGGGGCGTGCACCACCAGCCGCCAGGTTGGGGGCGTGATGCCGCCGGTTTCGAGCAGGGCGGCCGGGTCTCCGTCCACCGGCGAATAGGTGTCGAACAGCCACAGTCCGCCGGCATCGGCGAACTGGCCCGAGGTCCGCAGCTGCATGGTCTGCCACAACGCGGGCTGGCTGCGCGGCAGGGCGTGTTCCGGGTGGCCGAGCATGAAGCCCCAGGCCTGCTGCGGGTCCGGGGAGAGCAGCCAGTAGCCCTCGTGGTCGACCAGGTGCAGTTCCAGGCCGAAGGAACTGGGCATCTGGCCGAGGCGTTCGAGCAGCACCTTGGCGAGGAAGTTGAGGGTGAGGATACCCCGGGCGTTGCCCTTGCTGTCGTAGAGGGGAGTGGCGATCCGCAGGGTGGGCTTGTAGGGCAGCTCGATCTGGTCGTTCTCGCTGTTTAGGTCGAGGCGCGAGTAGTAGACCTGGCCGGGGTGCAGGGTCATGGTCTCGAAGAAGAAGGGGCGGTGGCGCTTGTCCTGCAGCTTGTCGGTACGCACCTGGACGGCGCGGCCGTCCTCGAAATTGACGCGCAGGCGTTCCTGCCCGGTTTCGTCGATCCAGCGGATCTTGTCGTAGATGCCCGAGGTGTCGGCGAAGCTCTGCCAGCGGGCGGCCACTTCGCCCAGATCGCCGTTGGACAGGGCCCGGGCCAGGGCCGGGTCCCGGGCGAGGAACATCAGGTCGCGCTTGAGGAAGCCGCTCCAGCGGCTGAGCACGGTCATGCCCTGCACCGCCAGGTCGTTCTGGGCCAGGCGCAAGGGTTCGAGGCGGACGGCGGAGAGGCGGTCGTAGGTGAGGGCGCAGATCAGCACCGTGGCCGCCGCCCAGGGCAGGAGGTTGAGCAGGAAGGCACGGCGCACCCGCCAGAGGCGGAGGCCGGTGCGCCACAGGCGCCGCAACGGTCTCCGCCGGCGGGTGCGGCCGGCGGCCGGGGATGGCGCGGTGCCGTTCAGGTCCGGGCCGTCTGCCACCGCAGCAGGTCCTCCAGGGGCATGGGGCGGCCGTAGTGGTAGCCCTGGGCGTCCAGGCAGTTCCGGTGGCGCAGCCAGTCGACCTGGTCGGGGGTTTCCACCCCTTCGGCCACCACGCCCATGCCCATGCGTCGGGCCACCTGGATGACCATGTCGGCGATGGCGCAGTCGTCGGGGACCGTGCCGATCTCGGCGACGAAGGCCTGGTCGATCTTGAGCCGGTCGATGGGCAGGCGGCGCAGGTAGGAGAGGGACGAGAAGCCGGTGCCGAAGTCGTCGATGGCAATCTCGAAGCCCTGGGCGCGGAAAGCTTCCAGGCGCAGCTGGATGGACTGGGTGTCCTGCATGGCCAGGGATTCGGTGATCTCGATCTCGATCTGCCGCGGGCTGGCACCCTCTTCGCCGAGGATGCGCAGGAAATCCTGGAGCAGGCTTTCACGGGCAAACTGGATGGTGGAAACGTTGACCGCCACCCGCACTCCGGCCAGCCCGTGCGCTGCCATCTGTACTGCCGCCCGGGCGGCCAGGCGCATCACCCGCTCGCCCAGGGTGACGATCAGCCCGGTGGCCTCGGCCAGGGGAATGAAGAGGCCCGGCGACACCGTTTCGCCGTCGGGCAGGGTCCAGCGCGCCAGGGCTTCGGCCCCGGTCAGGCGGCCGGTGGCCATTTCCACCTGGGGTTGCAGGGCGATGCGGATTTCGTCGCGGCCGAGGGCATCGCGCAGGGCCATGGCCAGGCGGTAGCGCTCGGCGGTGGCGGTTTCCAGGCCGGGGACGTAGTCCTCGTGCTGGGAAAAGCCGCGCCGCTTGGCGGTCTTGAGCAGCAGGGAGGCGACCACGATGGCGTCCGCCGGGGTGCCGCGGAACTGGGTGAGGTCGAGCCGGGCCGAGCCGATGCTGACGAACTGGGGCGGGCCGTCGCCGCCGTGCAGGCCGAGCAGGTGGTTGATGCGCTCCTCCGTCACTTCGGACGCCGGACCGAGGATGGCGAAGATGTCGTCGTGGAGCCGGGAGATCAGCAGGGTGGGGCTGAGGCCGGCGCGCAGCCGGCGGGACACCTCGCGCAGTTGCCGGTTGCCCTGCTCGAAGCCCAGGGTCAGGTTGACCGTGGAGAACTCGTCGATGTCGAGCAGGAACAGCACGTAGCCCGGCGTGTAACAGCTGCCGGGGCAGGAGCCGCTCTTGCAGCGCACGTTGTAGAGGTCTTCCAAGGACCGTTCCAGGGCGTTGCGGTTGGCGATGCCGAGCAGGGGGTCCTGGAAGGCCATCTCATCGAGCCGGCTGACCAGGGCCACGTTGTGCAGGCCGCTGCGAATGTTGACGGTGAACACCCGCAGCAATTCTTCCTCGGTGTCGTCCAGGGGGCGCGGCGTGCTCAGATAGGCGGCGTAATTGGCCGAGGCCAGGGAGCTGGGGAAGAACAGCACCCGGCAGTCGGACAGGGCGATGTGGCCGCGTTCGCTCAGGCAGCGGCGGATGGCCGCTTCGATGGCGGGCTCGCCCAGTTCTTCCAGGTGGTGGTCGATGGCCGGGGAAAAGCGCCCGGCGGCGCTGATGATCTGCACCTGGGGCATCGGGTCGTACTCGCCGCGCTGTTCGACGCAGATCATGCCCTCGGGGGGCACGCCGATCAGCTGGGCGATCTCGCGCAGGATGCGGCTGGAGAATTCGCCCAGGGTGCGGGAGGCCACCAGGGTGTTGCTCGATTCGACGATCATTTGCAGCCCGCGCCTGGCCCGGGAGACGCTGGTGAGGTGCTGGTAGGCACGGATGTTGGCTACCAGCAGGGTGTAGAGCCGGTCCACCGACAGTTCGGACTTGGTCCAGTAGTCGTTGATGTCGTAGCCGGCCATCACGTCCTTCATCGGCGCCACCCCGGGGGCGCCGGTGACCAGGACGATACGCACCTCGGCGTTGCCCATGGTCTCGCGCACGGAACGGACCAGACGCAGGCCGGCGTCGTCGGATTCCATCACCACGTCGAGCAGGAGCACGGCGATGTCCCGCTCCCGGGCCAGGATGGCGGCGGCCTCGGCGGTGTTGTAGGCCTGCAGCAGCTCGATCCCGCCTTCCCGGGAGGCGAAGTGGCGCAGGCTGAAGGCCATGGAACGTTGAAAATCGGGGTCGTCGTCGATGGCCAGGACCTTCCAGCGGGTTTCGCCGGGAATGGCGCTGGCCGGTGCGCCTTCGTCGGCGAACGCAAGGAGTTCGTCGCCGCCTTCGTCGTCGGAGGCGGCTGTCGTGCTGGAGGTGACCATCTTGGCTCCCGTGATCGTTGTCCGCCACAGCGCCGGCCCTTGCCCGGGTCCGGTGCCCGGGCCGCCAGCAGGCGCTGGGGCGGATCGCCCGAACGTCATAAACATGGCAGGAAAATGGTCATTCCACAAGCACATGCACCTGACGTTGCGGCAAACCATTGGAATAGGGGCGGCGGGCGAAGTTCCGGACGCGACGCGGGCCTCCGGCTGCCGGGGCTAGACCCTATAATCGCCGGTGCCCGGCCCCTGTCGCCGGACCTTCCGGAATTCCGTCATGACCATGTTTGCCAAGATCGCCGACCGCTGGCTCGCCTTCGTTGCCCTGGCGTTGCTCATCGTCGGCTGCTTCGCCGTGCTGCGCCCCTTCCTCACCGCCATGGTCTGGGCCGCCATCCTCGTCTATTCGGGCTGGCCCCTGCTCAGCTGGATCGAACGGGGCCTGGGGGGGCGGCGCACCCTGGCCACCCTGGTCTTCACCCTGCTCACCATCGGCGTGCTGCTGGCGCCCTTCGCGGTGGTCAGCGTCACCCTGTCGGACAACGCCGGCGAACTGCGCGACCTGGTGCTCAACCTGCGCGCCAAGGGGCTGCCCCTGCCGCCGACCTGGGTGCGGGACCTGCCCCTGGTGGGCGAGCGGGCCGAGGCCTACTGGCTGCTGGCGATCCACGACGAAGCCTGGCTGGCCATGCAGCTCAAGGAAATCCAGGCCCCCCTGGGCGGCGCCCTGCTCAAGGCCGGCAGCCTGCTCGGCACGGGCCTGCTGGAACTGTCCCTGTCGATCTTCATCGCCTTCTTCATGTTCGTGCACGGCGAACACCTGGCGGTGCGCCTCAATGCCGTATTCGAGCGCATGGCCGGGGAAAAGGGCGTACGCCTGACCCGGGTGGCCGGCGACACGGTCACCGGGGTGGTCTACGGCATCCTCGGCACCGCCCTGGCCCAGGGCGTCCTGGGTGGCATCGGTTTCTGGATCGCCGGGGTGCCGGCGCCGGTGCTGCTCGGCCTGGCCATCTTCTTCCTCTCGGTGGTGCCCGTGGGCCCGCCCCTGGTGTGGGGCCCGGCGGCCTTGTGGCTGTACACCCAGGGCGAAACCGGCTGGGCCATCTTCCTCGCCCTGTGGGGCACCCTGGTGGTGAGCAGCGTGGACAACTTCCTCAAGCCTTTCCTGATCAGCCGGGGCGCCAGTCTGCCCTTCGTGCTGGTGCTGATGGGGGTGATGGGCGGCGTGGTGGCCTTCGGCTTCATCGGCGTCTTCCTCGGCCCGACCCTGCTGGCGGTGGGCTACCGGCTGCTCCAGGAATGGACCGCCGAGGCGATGACGGCGGGAACGTCGGGGGCATCGGAAGTGTCGCCGGAGGCAGGCGAATGACGCCGCGGGCGGCCCTGCGCCGCCTGGCGCTGGTGGGCGCGCTGGCCTTCGGTGTCGGGGCCACTGTCGTGTCGGGCAGTGCCGGGGCGGAGGAGGCGAGCCGCCTCGATGCGGTGCTCGAGCGCGGCGTGCTGCGCGTCGGCACCCCCGGCGACTACGCCCCGTTCGCTCGTTGGCAGGTGGAGCGGGGGACCCTGGTCGGCATGGACGTGGACTTGGCCGAAGCCCTGGGGGCGGCCCTCGGCGTCAAGGTGCAGTGGGTGAAGACCTCCTGGCCCGCCTTGATGGCCGACTTGGCCGCCGGCAAGTTCGACCTGGCGGTGGGCGGCGTCTCGGTGAGCCTGGAGCGGCAGAAGCGGGCCCTGTTCTCCGCCCCCTACCTGCATGACGGCAAGACGCCGATCACCCGCTGCGAGAACGTGCAGCGCTTCCAGACCCTGGCCCAAATCGACCGGCCGGGTGTCCGGGCGGTGGTCAACCCAGGCGGCACCAACGAGCGGTTTGCCCGGGCCTACCTGAAGGCCGCCCAGATCAGCGTCCATCCGGACAACACCACCATCTTCGACGAGATCGTCGCCGGCCGCGCCGACCTGATGATCACCGACGCGGTGGAGGCGCGCCTGCAACAGAAGCTGCGTCCGGCCTTGTGCGCCGTCCATCCCGACGCTCCCTTCGACTACTCGGAAAAAGCCTTCCTGCTGCCCCGGGACTTCGCCCTCAAGGCCTGGGTGGACCAGTGGCTGCACCTGGCCCAGGCCTCCGGCGAGTTCGAGCGCATCCAGGCCCGATGGATACCCCGATGACCACGACCATTCCGTTGTTTTCCTGGCGGCGCGCCGTCCGCGGGGCGGCCCCCTGGCTCGCCTGCCTGGCCCTGTGCGCCCCGCCCGCCCAGGCCGGCGAATCCCTGGACCGGCTGGCCGGGCTGATGGCCGAGCGGCTGGCCCTGATGGACGACGTAGCCGCCTACAAGTGGCTGCACCACGGTGCCATCGAGGACCCGCCCCGGGAGGCGGCCCTGCTCGAATCCCTGGACCGGCGGGCGGCGGCGCGGGGAATGGGCAAGGCCCGGCGGGCCGACGCGCGGGCCTTTTTCGAAGCCCAGATCAGTGCCGCCAAGGTGCGCCAGCGAGCCCATTTCGCCGCCTGGAAGAAAGGCACGGTCCTGCCTCCCGAGTCTGCGCCGGACCTGGCCGAGGAAATCCGCCCCCAGCTCGACCGCATCGGTACCGCCATGCTCGACACCCTGCCCCGGGCCTGGCTCGAACTGCAAGGCTCCACCGGCCGCGCCGAACTGCGCTCGGCCCGGCGCCTGGCGGGCCTGCCCCCGGGGCGCGAGGACCCGGCGGTGGAGGCGGCTTTCGCCCCCTTGTGCAAGCGGGCGGGGCTTACTGCCAACAAGTGCTGAAAAACCTGACTGCCTGAAACGCAAGGACTGGCGCGGACTTCCGCCGTGCCATCGTGGAACGCCGCGCCTGACCTGGTTCTGCGGGCAGGGTGATTGGAAAACGAAGCGGGGCGTGCCTTTCCGGCACGCCCCGCTTTTTCGTCAGCGATTCCGAGGACGATCAGACCTTGCGGTAGATTTCCGCGCCGCTCTTCACGAATTCCACCGCCTTGGTCTCCATCCCCTTCTCCAGGGCTTCGGCCTCGGCGATCCCCTGGGCGGCGGCGA